>NZ_JBFTRY010000388.1:0-1003 GCF_056399745.1 Dyella sp. 01N36 | reverse complement strand
AAGTGTACTAGGGCGGCCGACCTTTCAGGTTGGATTTCCCGCAGGAAATTCCGAGGTGTGACAGGGTTCGCTCAGCTCCAGGAGCAGACGACCTTGCCGCACTTGCCCGCATCCATCAGATCGAAGCCCTTCTGGAAATCGTCGATGTGAATCTGGTGCGTGAGAACTTTCTGAAGCGGGAAGCCGGTGAGCACCATCTGGGTCATCTTGTACCAGGTCTCGTACATGCGACGGCCGTAGATGCCCTGCATGGTGAGGCCCTTGAAGATCACCTTGTCCCAGTCGATGCCGGCGCCCTTGGGCAGGATGCCGAGCAGCGCGATCTTGCCGCCGTGGTACATGCAATCGAGCATGTCGTTGAAGGCGCGCGGGTTGCCGCTCATTTCCAGGCCCACGTCGAAGCCTTCCATGTGCAGGTCCTTCATCACGTCCTTCAGCGACTGGTTGGCCACGTTCACCACACGCGTGGCGCCCATGTCCGCCGCCAGCTTCAGGCGGTAGTCGTTGACGTCGGTGACAACCACGTTACGGGCGCCCACATGCTTGGCGATGCCCGCGGCGATGATGCCGATCGGGCCGGCGCCGGTGATCAGCAYGTCTTCGCCGATCAGGTCGAACTCCAGCGCGCAATGTGCAGCGTTGCCATACGGGTCGAAGAAGGCGGCCAGCTCCGACGGGATCTGGTCCGGGATCGGCCACAGGTTCGAGGCCGGCATGGTCATGTATTCGGCAAACGCGCCATTGCGGTTCACGCCGATGCCCACGGTGTTCGGGCACAGGTGCTGGCGGCCGGCGCGGCAGTTGCGGCAGTGGCCGCAGACGATGTGGCCTTCGGCGGAGACACGGTCGCCGATCTTGTAGCCGGTCACGCCCGGGCCGATCTCCACGATGCGGCCGACGAACTCATGGCCGATGGTGAGGCCGGGCTTGATCGTGCGCTGGGACCACTCGTCCCACTTATAGATGTGCAGGTCGGTGCCGCAGATCGCGGTCTTTTCCAGCT
>NZ_JBFTRY010000387.1:0-1015 GCF_056399745.1 Dyella sp. 01N36 | reverse complement strand
CCTTGGGCGTGCCCTGCCAGCGGACTAAGCTTCAGGACAATGGGACACGCAAAACAAAAGGCACCTAGATTTCTCTAGGTGCCTTTCGAATTGGTGGGCCGTGAAAGATTCGAACTTTCGACCAATTGATTAAGAGTCAACTGCTCTACCAACTGAGCTAACGGCCCTGAAACTGTTTGTACTTACTTTCGTCAACTGGGGTGGAAGATGGGACTCGAACCCACGACCCTCGGAATCACAATCCGATGCTCTAACCAGCTGAGCTACATCCACCGCAAACTTTGAACTGGCGCGCCCGACAGGAATCGAACCTGCAACCGTCGGCTTAGAAGGCCGATGCTCTATCCGGTTGAGCTACAGGCGCTTGTGCACATTGTGCATAGCATCTGCATGGTCGGGGCAGAGGGATTCGAACCCCCGACATCCAGCTCCCAAAGCTGGCGCTCTACCAGGCTGAGCTATACCCCGATTTCGAAACCCTCAACCTGTTCGGGCTGAAGCTTTGAAATGCTACGGGTGACGCCTAGCCTAGTCAATCCGTATCAAAGCACACCGAACTTCTAAACCTTACGTTCGGACCGCCTGGCGATTCATTGCCTTGCGGTGCAAGCCGTGATGCGAACATCACATCTTGCTGTTATATGGCGCGCCCGGAGAGATTCGAACTCCCGACCRCCARGTTCGTAGCCWGGTACTCTATCCAACTGAGCTACGGGCGCGTTTTAACTTTTGCCTTGTCGCTTAACCACCGGGGTGGAAAGCGCCGAAGCGAGAAGCGGAATTATTCAGATTCGAGGGCGGTGCGTCAACTCTTTTTTTCAGTTTTTTTGCATTGCCGTGTGGAAATCTTCACGTTCGGCGATGACTGCACTTCACTCGAGCCCGCTATTTTAGCCTTCTGTTTCACTTTCGGCTACACCTTCACGCAAAAAAATTGCCGATCCTTTGTAGGAGCGCACTTGTGCGCGACCGCAGCGCCATGTCGCCTCTGCTTCGCCTGGTTGTCGCGCACAAG
>NZ_JBFTRY010000386.1:0-1055 GCF_056399745.1 Dyella sp. 01N36 | reverse complement strand
CGCTCCCACAGGGAGGAGATGAAAAAAAACGCCGCGGAATTCCGCGGCGTTTTTTGCTCAACTCAGCAACTTCAGACCGACTCAGGATTCGGCTTGTCCGGATCCAGCTTATAGGTCTTGATGGCGCGAGCGACGTCCTTCGCATTGACCTTGCCGTCCTTCGCCAGCGCAGCCAGGGCGGCGTGGGCGATCCAGTAGCGGTCGACTTCGAAGAAGCCACGCAGGTGCGCGCGCGTATCCGAGCGGCCGTAACCGTCGGTGCCCAGCACGGTGTAACGCATGCCGTCCGGCATGAAGGCACGGATCTGGTCGGAGTACTCGCGCACGTAGTCGGTGGCGGCGACGGCCGGGCCCTGACGGCCCTGCAGCAGGCCGGTCACGTACGGCACGCGCTGTTCCGCTTCCGGATGCAGGCGGTTCCAGCGCTCGGCGTCGAAACCGTCGCGACGCAGTTCGCTGAAGCTCGGGCAGGACCAGATGTCCGAGGTCACGCCGAAATCCTTCTCCAGCAACTCGGCGGCAGCGATCACTTCGCGCAGGATGGTGCCCGAACCCAGCAACTGCACGCGCGTCTCGCCCTTCTTCGGCTTGCCGGCGTCCTTGAACAGGTACATGCCCTTGATGATGCCTTCCTCGGCACCGGCCGGCATKTCCGGRTGCTSGTAGTTCTCGTTCATCACSGTCAGGTAGTAGTACACGTCCTGCTGTTCCTGCAGCATGCGGCGCGTGCCGTCCTGCAGGATCACCGCGACCTCGTAGGAGAACGTCGGGTCGTACGACTTCACGCTCGGGATCGCACCAGCGAGCAGGTGCGAGTGACCGTCTTCGTGCTGCAGGCCTTCACCGTTGATGGTGGTGCGGCCGGCGGTGCCGCCGATCAGGAAGCCGCGCGCACGCATGTCGCCCGCCGCCCAGGCCAGGTCGCCGATGCGCTGGAAGCCGAACATCGAGTAGTACACGAAGAACGGCAGCATCGGCTGGTTGCTGATGCTGTAGCTGGTCGCCGCAGCCATCCAGGCAGCCATGCCGCCGGCCTCGGAGATGCCTTCCTGCAG
>NZ_JBFTRY010000385.1:0-1093 GCF_056399745.1 Dyella sp. 01N36 | reverse complement strand
GGTCGGTCGAGGCGCCGTCGGCGATCACGTCGCCACGGGCGACGAAGTCGCCAACCTTGACCATCGGACGCTGGTTAATGTTGGTGTTCTGGTTCGAGCGCGTGTACTTGATCAGGTTGTAGATGTCCACGCCGACTTCGCCAGCAACGGCTTCATCGTCGTTCACACGGATCACGATACGCATCGCATCGACGTAGTCCACCACGCCGCCACGGGTTGCCTGCACGGCGGTACCCGAGTCGACCGCAACGGTACGCTCGATGCCGGTACCCACCAGCGGCTTGTCCGGACGCAGGCAAGGCACGGCCTGACGCTGCATGTTGGCGCCCATCAGTGCACGGTTCGCATCGTCGTGCTCGAGGAACGGCACCAGCGATGCCGCCGCGGACACGATCTGCGACGGCGCCACGTCGATGTACTGAACGCGGTCCGGCGTGACCATACGGGTTTCACGCTCGCTACCCTCACGCGACGACACCAGTTCGTCGATCAGGGTACCGTCGGTATCGACCGTCGCGTTGGCCTGCGCCACCACATACTTGCCTTCTTCGATGGCGGACAGGTAGTCGACCTGATCGGTCAGCTTGCTGTCGACCACCTTGCGGTACGGCGTTTCCAGGAAGCCGTATTCGTTCAGGCGTGCGTACAGTGCCAGCGAGTTGATCAGGCCAATGTTCGGACCTTCCGGCGTTTCGATCGGGCACACGCGGCCGTAGTGGGTCGGGTGCACGTCGCGGACTTCAAAGCCTGCGCGTTCGCGGGTTAGACCGCCCGGGCCCAGTGCGGAGACACGGCGCTTGTGCGTGATCTCGGACAACGGGTTGGTCTGGTCCATAAACTGCGACAGCTGCGACGAACCGAAGAACTCGCGGATCGCCGACGAAATCGGCTTCGAGTTGATCAGATCGTGCGGCATCAGGTTTTCGGTCTCGGCCTGGCCCAGACGTTCCTTGACGGCGCGCTCCACGCGCGATAGGCCGGCGCGGAACTGGTTTTCGGCTAGTTCGCCGACGCAACGCACGCGACGATTGCCCAGGTGATCGATGTCATCGACCTCGCCCTTGCCGTTGCGCAGGTTGACCAGGATCTTGAT
>NZ_JBFTRY010000384.1:0-1105 GCF_056399745.1 Dyella sp. 01N36 | reverse complement strand
CTGATCGGTGAGTCTACGGCCGAGCGCATCAAGCTGGAAATCGGCTGCGCGTTCCCGCAGACGCATGTGAAGGAAATCGAGATCTCGGGCCGTAACCTGGCCGAGGGCGTGCCGCGCATGTTCACGATCAACTCCAACGAGGTGCTGGAAGCGCTGCACGAGCCGCTGTCGGGCATCGTGGCGGCGGTGAAGTCGGCCCTCGAGCAGACCCCGCCGGAACTGTGTTCTGACGTGGCCGAGCGCGGCATCGTGCTCACCGGTGGTGGCGCACTGCTGCGCGATCTGGATCGCCTGATCTCCGAGGAAACCGGCCTGCACGTGCAGGTGGCCGATGAGCCGCTGACCTGCGTGGCCCGTGGCGGTGGCAAGGCGCTGGAGCTGATCGATCAGCACGGCAGCGACTTCTTCGCTCCCGAGTAACCCACACGACAGGGGCGGGTTAGGCCATGGCGCTTGCGCGCGAGGAATCCTCGCCCCTGTTTGCCGGTACCGTCGCCGGTACCCTCAGGCTCATTCTCTATTTAGCGCTGGCCATGGTGCTGATGGTGCTCGACCATCGCAACGGCTGGATCTGGCGCCTGCGCTATGCCACTTCGGTGCTGGTCGAGCCGGTGTACCGGCTGGCCAGCCTGCCGGCGTCCGGCATGCATACGCTCAGCGTGGCCTTTTCCGACCGCAAGATGCTGACCGAGCAGAACCAGCGCCTGCGCGAAGACCTGCTGCTGGCCAACGCCAAGCTCAACCGCATGGCGGCCGTGGCCGAGCAGAACGAGCGCCTCAAGCAATTGCTCGATACCCAGCACAGTCTTGATCTCAACGTGCAGCTGGCCCGCGTGATCAACGTGGACCTGGGCGCCTATCGCCACCGCATGCTGGTCAACGTGGGCTCGCATGACGGGGTGAAGGCGGGCCAGGTAGTGATCGACGCCCACGGCGTGATGGGGCAGGTGGTCGAAGTGATGCCGCGCACCTCGCTGGTGATGCTGGTGACCGATCCCGACCACGCCATTCCCGTGGTGATCGAGCGCACCGGCCTGCGCACCGTGGCTTACGGCACGCGTGATGGCGACCTGTTGAGCCTGCCGAATATTTCGATGGCGTCGGA
>NZ_JBFTRY010000383.1:0-1110 GCF_056399745.1 Dyella sp. 01N36 | reverse complement strand
CCCTAGTACACTTCGACCAAGGCGGCCGACTAATCGCTGGGATTGTGAAGGTATCCGGCCCAAGGGCTGGATACGGTCGGCGCGCGATGGCACGGGAGCATCGTCCGCATGGCTGATCTGTTCAGCAATCGTCATCTGGCCGCGGGACGCGACCGCGCCATCGCCGTCTACCAATCGCATCGCACACGCAAGATCRCCTTGATCGTTGCGATCGTGGTGATTGTCTTCGGCATCCTCGGCTTTCTTGCGGCGCCATCGATCATTCGAAGTCAGATCGAAAAGCGCGCCAGCGCCGCACTGCAACGCCCCGTCACGCTGGGTGCCGCGCATCTCAATCCGTATACGTTGCGGCTGCAGCTGGATCAGCTGCATATCGCCGACAGCGATGGCAAGTCGGCCTTCGTCGATGTGGACCAGGCCGTGATCAATGTGTCATGGGCCTCGCTGTTCCGCATGGCGCCCGTGCTGGATGAACTGGTCGTGCAGCATCCGCGCGTCCGCATCGTGCGCACCGGCGACCAGCGCTTCAATTTCAGCGACATCATCGATCGCTTCAACGCCACGCCGTCCGACCCGAAGGCGGCACCGGCGCGCTTTGCGCTTTCCAACATCAGCGTGCACAACGGCGATATCCAGTTCGCCGATGAGGCGATGAAAGCCAACCATCACGTGGAAAAGCTGGAGCTGGGCATTCCCTTCATCGCCAACCTGCCCAGCGATACCGATGTATTCGTGCAGCCGCTGTTGTCGATGAGCGTGGATGGCAGCCCGCTGCGCGTCGAAGGCCACACCAAGCCGTTTGCCGACAGTCGCGATTCCACCATCAATTTCCGCCTGGATCGCCTCGATCTGGCGCGCTACATCGGCTATGCGCCCACCACCCTGCCGGTGGCGATACCCAAGGGACTGCTCAGTGGCGATCTGGTGCTGCATTTCGTGCAGGCCAAACCGACGCCGCAGCTCCAGCTCACCGGCAAACTGCAGATCGACGACTTCGTGCTCAACAGCAGCAACGGCCAGTCGATCCTGASCCTGGGCAAAGGCACGGCCGAGCTCAGCGACGTGCAGCCGCTGACGTCGCGTTATGTGCTGGGCGCACTCGTGCTGGAC
>NZ_JBFTRY010000382.1:0-1119 GCF_056399745.1 Dyella sp. 01N36 | reverse complement strand
CGCTGAAGGAAATGGCCAACTCGCCCAATCAGAAAATGTTGCTGCTGCCGATGGAATCCACCGGCATCCTCGGCTCGCTCGCCGGCATTGCCGAACTGGCCAAGGATTCGCTCAGCCAGCAGCAGGCGAGCACTACGGTCCGCCGTACACCGCCCTCGATCAGCTGAGACCAGGGACGCGACGACGATGGAACAGATCGCCCTTCACTACCTATGGTGGATTCTTGCGCTGGTGTTGATCGCCATCGAAGTGATCCTGCCCGGCTATTTCATGTTGTGGATCGGCATTGCCGCCGGCATCACCGGCGTCGTGGTGCTGGTGGCGCCGGATTTGCCGATGCTGGGGCAGGCACTGGTATTCGCGGTGCTCGCTTTTCTGTCGTGCGCCGCCTACTGGTATGGCCTGCGCCCTCGCCTGATGCGCGATGAGCCCGGCGATGCGCTGCTCAATCGCCGCGGTGAACAGAAGATCGGCCAGCGCTACGTGCTGGTGGAACCGATTGTTCATGGGCGGGGCAAGGCGAAGGTGGGCGACGGTCTGTGGCTGGTGAGTGGGCCGGACTTGCCGGCGGGGGCGATGGTGGAGGTGGTTGGGGTGGAGGGGACGACGTTGCTGGTGAAGGTGGCGGATTAGGTTGTCGTTGGATTGAGTCGATCCCATCTGCTCGTCATCTCGGAGTCGGCCGCCTCTTGCTCGTCGCCGCGGCGCGGGCCGGAGGCGCTTTTCAACAGCGAAGCTGGTCATCCAGGTGCGGTGCGTTGCGATTGTTGCGATACCGCCAGCGTGCCGCCTACGCGGCGGGCGTTTCGATCGGCTGCCGCCGCTCGAGTCACTTTTCTTTTGCTGGCCCAAAAGAAAAGTAACCCAAAGAAAATGGCCTGATAACGCCCGCAGCATCGTGCTGGGATAAGCCCGAACGCTTGAGGCGCGCTGTTGTGGGACAACCTCCGAGGGTACACAGCGGTTACTTCAAAGCGCTGCGCAACGCGCCCGAATCCCTGAGGACTTAAAGCCGGGCCTCGCTGCGCGTCGGCTGTGGGTCACAGGTGGCGCACTAGGTGCCGCGCCTGGCGCTTGGCTTGTCTGTGGGAGCGCACCCTGTGCGCGACAGCCACGCTG
>NZ_JBFTRY010000381.1:0-1513 GCF_056399745.1 Dyella sp. 01N36 | reverse complement strand
GCGACAGGCGGGCACCTGTTCGGTGATGGCGGCGTCGCGCTCTGCGCTGGTTCGGACGACATCGGTACTCATCGGTTCACCGTTCGCTGGGCGGGCGCGAGACTGGCTGCGCTATCCGCGAATGGAAAGCATGGTAAGCCGTCAATTGCGACCGGGCCATGGCAGGAAAGCGCAGACGTGTGCGCTGTCATAAGACCGACATATTGCCCATCGCATCTGACGAACCTGTGACAGTGCATAGTCGGATGTTATGGAGCCGTGATTGCCGCCGATGATCATTTGTGGGAGCGCACCCTGTGCGCGACAGGCGACCCTGTGCGCGACAGGCGGGCACCTGTTCGGTGATGGCGGCGTCGCGCTCTGCGCTGGCCCTGTGCGCGACAGGCGTGCCTCTCCGTAGCGTCGTCGCAGCACGCCTGTCGCGCACAGGGTGCGCTCCCACACAGATATCGCCAGCGCAACGGTTTATCCCAAGGGCGTCGCCAGATACCGGCTCGGCGCCATCCCCAACACACGCCGGAACGCCGCCGTAAACGCACTGGGATTGCCATAGCCCAGATCGACCGCCACCTGCGTGATCGCCTCGCCATTGCTCAGTCGCGTCAAGGCCGACAACAGGCATGCCTGCTGACGCCAGGCGGTGAAGCTCATGCCGGTTTCTTCGCGGAAAGTGCGCGTGAAATGACGCCGACTCATGCCGGCACGATGCGCCATGTCGTCGATCTTCACTTCCTGCGACGGCTGTTCCAGCAGATGGCGGCAGAGCGCGGCGAGACGCTTTTCGCGCGGCAGCGGCGTACTGAGCGGCAGCACCGGCATGCGGCGGATCTCATCGAGCAGCAACGCCATCACGCGTCCGTCGCGGCCCTCCAGATCGTATTCGGCCGGCAAATCCACCGCTTCCATCAGCAATTCGTGGAGCAGGGGAGAGACGCTGATGACCTGGCAACGTGGTGAGAGGCCGGCATGCTCGACAGCTTCGGGCGTGACGTAGGCGCTGCGCGTGGACACCGGTCCGGCCATCAACACCTCGTGCGAGACGCCGGGCGGTATCCACAGCGCGCGCCGCGGTGGCACCACCCAGCTGCCTTCACTGGTGATGGTGGTGATCACCCCGGTGGAGGCGTACAGCAGCTGGCCGCGACGGTGCGAATGCGGTGGCAGTACATAGTGCGGGGGATAGTCATTACCGGTCGCAATGACGTCGCGGGGCGTCTGGTCATAGGCTTCGGCACGGGCGTTGCGCATGAGCTTGGCCCATTTTCGACAGAAATTGACCCGGTTGCGTGTGCGGGCCGGACTCGCTCACTTTAAGGTGACGTTCCCGGCGGCGCAACCGCGTCGCCTTGCCGCACACGTTCCCTCACGAGCCCCCATGCAAACCCGCGTCGAAGACATGCCGTTGGCCGCCGTGCCGCCCGCCAGCCAATCCACCGAACAGGCTACCGAGTTCAGGATCCTCGGCGCGATCAGCTTCTCGCACCTGCTCAACGATCTCGCACCTGCTCAACGA
>NZ_JBFTRY010000380.1:0-1134 GCF_056399745.1 Dyella sp. 01N36 | reverse complement strand
CACACAGGTCGTGCAGTGGCACCACCGCCATCAGCTGCTGGCCGGTCTGCACGCAGTTGCCCACCTGAACGCTGCGCTGGGCGACGTAGCCGGTGACCGGCGCGTAGATGTTGTTGCGCTGTGCGGCGATCCAGGCCGAACGGTAATTGGCGCGCGCCTGCTCCACCGCCGGATTGGTGGCGATGCGGGTGCCTTCGATGGCGGCGTGCGAAGCCGCGGCCTGTGCCTGCGCCGCGTCGAGCGAGGCCTGTGCCTGGTCGACGGCATCGCGCAGGTGCTGCACCGTTTCCGGCGCTTCGGCCTGGGCGGCCACCAGCGGTGCGCGACGGGCAAGATCCGCCTGCGCCTTCTTGAGATCGACGCGGGCCTTGGCCACCTGGGCATCGGCGCTGGTCGCCGACTCGGTCTGCTGGCGCACCTGGCGCACGGCCTGCGCGAGCGCGCTGCTGGTCTGCTGCAGGCGCACGTCGGCGTCGGTGTTGTCGAGCTTCACCAGCACCTGGCCGGCTTCGACGCGCTGCGTGTCGTCAGCCAGGATCGCCACCACGATGCCGGGCACCTGCGCTGAAATCGCCACCTGGTTGCCGCCGACATAGGCGTTGTCGGTCTTCTCGCGGGTGGAGAACACGAACAGCCACAGCAGCAGCCATGCAACGGCGGCCAGCACAAAGACCGCGGCGACGATGAACAACGCGCGACGGCGCTTGACGGGATCCTTTGCCGCCATGCCGCTGTCGTTGTCGTCGTTGTTGTTCTTCTTGACGTCGGAATCAGTGGCGCTCATTCGGGGCGTCTCCGGAAAGGTTCAAAGGGGAAGAGGGGTGATCGCTGGATGCCTGTGCCGGCAGGCTGGCGCGGTAACCGCCGCCCAGGGCCTTGATCAGCGAGATATCGGTGGAGAGCGCCTGGCCTTGCAGGGTCACATCGCTGTCCTGCTGTTGCAGAAGGTCTGCCTGCGCACTCAGCGATTCGCGGCTGTCGCTCACGCCACGCTTGACGCGCGATTGCGCGTTGGCGAGCAGCTGCTGGTTGGCGGCGATTTCGCGGGCCTGTTCCTTGCGGCGATTCTGGATCTGGTCTGCGGTCAGGCTTTGCGTGGCGACGTCGCGCGCGGCGCTCAACACGGTGCTGTTG
>NZ_JBFTRY010000379.1:0-1139 GCF_056399745.1 Dyella sp. 01N36 | reverse complement strand
CGTCTACGACGACCTCAAGCGCGAGCACCTGATGCGCACCGGTTCGGTGGTGTTCCACGAACTCTATTTCGAGAACCTCGGTGGCGATGGCCAGGCCGACGAGACGCTGCGCCGCGCCATCGGCGAGGCCTTCGGGAGCTACACGGCCTGGGAGGAAGAGTTCCGCAAGATCGGTGCGGGCCTGGGTGGTGGATCGGGCTGGGTGATACTTGGCTACAACCTGCACACTGGGCAGATCGAAAACTACTGGCTGTGGGACCATCTGCACGGTCCCGCCGCGACCTGGCCGCTACTGGTCATGGACATGTACGAGCATTCCTACCAGATGGATTACGGCGCCGCCGCGCCCAAATACGTCGATGCCTTCTTCCAGAATATCCGCTGGAGCGTGGTGGCAACGCGTTTGGCTAGCGCGCACCGCTTTGCCGAGGCGAGTTAGACCTTCCTAAGCCGATCGCTGGCGTAACTTGCTGGCCTTCGCCCGACCGTTGCCCGTCGTTAAGTGAAAAGAATTTAGGCGACGCGAGCTGGAACGCTCAGAAGTGAACTGCGATCAGCTTCGCGATGAGTGCGTCGGGCGAAATTGCGTCGACCACGGCATTTCTTCGGGAAGCTTCGGTTAGCGCTCGGCTAGGAGATCTTCGATGCAAATCGGAAGATCAAGCACGCTTTACCCGTAGCGAGAGCAAACGGGACGGAGGTAGTTAATTCGAACAATGGCGGTGGGACGCAACTATCTCCGTCCCGTTTGTCGTGTCGCGCGTTTGCCCTCAATCAACGAGCGGACGATAAGCGCGGACCACAGGCTTCGCCCTTTCCAAATCGTATCGCGCCTGAAGTGCCAGCCAGTAGAAGGCAGTGGTGTCGAAAGCCAGGGAGAGGCGGATGGCGACCTTGGGGGTGATGGGGTGAGTGTCGGCGATGAAGGCTTTGATCTGATCGGAGGGTATGCCGGTGCGACGGGCGAGTTGGGCGGGGTTGAGGGCGCTGGGAATCAGGTAGGCGTGCAGCAGGATGTCGCCGGGGGCTCGCAGGGGTTGCGAGGGGTCTACTTCCGAGTGCGGGGTGAGCTGGATCAGTTCCATGGTGGTTCCTCCCTGTCGGACACGGCTCCGCAGCGGCTCAGGCGCTTACAGCGC
>NZ_JBFTRY010000378.1:0-1178 GCF_056399745.1 Dyella sp. 01N36 | reverse complement strand
GGGTGGACTCGATGAGAACCCACCGGTTCGACAAATTTGCCAGGAGCAAATTTGGACAGCCGCAGGCTGGCCCCGTAGCGCGCAGCGCGGAGGGGTGGATGGACCCAACAATCCCACCCCTCCCGCGACCAAAAACGCGCAACGAAGCAGGCCCTGTTCTTACATCAGCTCAATCGCTCACCTGTAGCCCGCCGGCTACATTCAGCTCATCATGGTCTACAAAGACTCCGGCGATCGCACAGCCGCCGGCTCTCGCAAGCAACTTGCAAAACAGGCGACCCGACCATGAAGAAGACGGAAACCTTCCCCTATGACGTGGTTGACTACCTAACCACGTCCGAAGACTGCGCCGCTTATCTCGACGCCTGCATCGAAGAGAGCAACGGCGATGCCGCGTTTATTGCTGGTGCTCTAGGCAACATCGCCCGCGCCAAAGGCATGAGCCAGGTGGCCAGAGATGCTGGTCTATCTCGCGAAAGCCTGTACAAGGCGCTCTCGGGCGAGCGCAGCCCGGACTTCGCCACCATTTTGAAAGTGCTACGCGCCGTTGGCATCAAGCTCCATGCTGCGGTCGCCTGACACGAACACACCACACGAACTCGCTAGAACCCAGAAGCTTCTTTACGCATCCCTCCCCAATCCGTCATGCTCGCCTCGCACCGCCACACCAGGCACCTCATGATCGAATTCGGACACGGAACCCACGTCGGCCTGCGCCGCGCGCGGAACGAAGACACTTACTACGCCGACGCATCGCTCGGCCTTTTTCTCGTGGCCGACGGCATGGGCGGGCACCAGCACGGCGAAGTGGCTGCCGCTTTGGTGCGCGACGCCGTGGCCGACCTGGTCATGCGTGGCCACAATCTGGTCGAAGCCGTGCGCGCGGCGGACGAACGACTGATCCAGCACAGCCGAAGCTTTCGCGATCCGCTGCCGATGGGCACGACGATCGCTGCCATCCGCCTGCACGCGGACAGCTACGAAGTGGTGTGGGTGGGCGATAGCCGCGTGTATCTCTGGCAGAAAACGCTACGCCAGGTGAGCCACGATCATTCGCTGGTGCAGGAGCTGGTGGCCGCAGGCACGCTCGACGCCTCGCAGGCAGCGCGTCATCCCCATCGCAACGTGATTACCCAGGCACTGGGCATCACCGCGGCCGAGCAGCTGCACATCGGCAT
>NZ_JBFTRY010000377.1:0-1185 GCF_056399745.1 Dyella sp. 01N36 | reverse complement strand
GCTATAGCGCTGTGGCCCCACCCGATCCCATCCCGAACTCGGAAGTGAAACGCAGCTGCGCCGATGGTAGTGTGAATTCTCATGCAAGAGTAGGTCACCGCCAGGGGCTTTATCCCTCAAACGCCTTCCCATCCGGGAAGGCGTTTGTCTTTGTGCGTTTTGAGAATATTCCGCGCTGAAAATCCCCAAAAAAACAGCTGTTTTTCTGCGTGGCGTGACTGCGCCCTGGCGAACGAATTGCTCGGGAGTGGAGCTCCGGCGCGGTGCTGCAGCTCTTCGAATAGACGTCCAAATGTCCATCAGGAGCAGTCGACGCACGGCTCACGCAGCCATGGCGCCAAGTTCTTGCCTGGGCCTGAATGAGTACGCGAAGTGGGATGCCGTCCGTCGCACGAATTTGCGATGATCGGGGATCCCTACCCATCATGTGACGCGTATGACGACTCCCCAGCAGAGCCGCCTTGGTCCGCTTTCCTATCTGATCTTTTCTTCCCGCTGGCTGCAGTTGCCGCTCTACCTGGGATTGATTGCCGCCCAGGCGATCTATGTCGTGCAGTTCATTCGCGAGCTGTGGCATCTCATCGACACTACGCTGCTCGGTCACGTTGCCGAAGGCGCCGGTGCGGAGAGTGCCGAGACGACCATCATGCTCACTGTGCTCGGTCTGATCGACGTAGTGATGATTTCCAACCTGCTGGTGATGGTGATCGTGGGTGGCTACGAGACCTTCGTGTCTCGGCTGAAGCTGGAAGGTCATCCCGATCAGCCGGAATGGCTTTCGCACGTGAATGCGACCGTGCTTAAAGTGAAGTTGGCGATGGCCATTATCGGCATTTCGTCGATTCACCTGCTTGCGACCTTCATCAAGGCCGATTCGCTCAACGCCGAGACCATCAAATGGCAGGTGCTGCTGCACCTGGCGTTTGTAGTGTCTGCGCTGGCCTTGGCTTTCATCGATCGCATCATGCAGCCAGGCGAGAAAGCAGGCGCGCACTGACGGCCTCAGGGATCGAACTGCTAGGCTTGGCCCCTCAGCCAAGCGCAGCAGGGGCCGGCAGACGTGGAGAAGCGTTACATCCTTGCCCTCGATCAGGGAACGACGAGCTCGCGGGCGATCCTGTTCGATCATTCGGGCTCGGTCGTCGGCGTCGCGCAGCGCGAATTCGCCCAGATCTTTCCGCTGCC
>NZ_JBFTRY010000376.1:0-1226 GCF_056399745.1 Dyella sp. 01N36 | reverse complement strand
GGTGCAAACCGTGCTGAACGAAAAGGCGACCACGAAATGACTGAAACTGCACAAACGGAATCGTCGCTTCGCCGTACTTTGGTCGGCCGGGTAGTTAGCGACAAGATGGACAAGACCGTCACGGTCCTGATCGAAAACCGCGTCAAGCATCCTCTGTACGGCAAGTACGTGCTGCGTTCCAAGAAGTACCACGCACACGACGAAGCCAACCAGTACAAGGAAGGCGACAAGGTCGAGATCCAGGAAACGCGTCCGCTGTCGCGGACCAAGTCCTGGGTGGTTTCCCGTCTGGTCGAAGCTGCGCGCGTCATCTAAAAAACCACACGGTTTTAGGTTGGCTTGCGAGTCCAGGGTTATGTGCTATAATCCTGGACTTCCGCTTTGTTGCATTCGCCTTAGTTGTATCACCCCGGCGA
This sequence comes from Dyella sp. 01N36, assembly GCF_056399745.1. Classification (NCBI taxonomy): domain Bacteria; kingdom Pseudomonadati; phylum Pseudomonadota; class Gammaproteobacteria; order Lysobacterales; family Rhodanobacteraceae; genus Dyella; species Dyella sp. 01N36. The sequence continues at coordinate 810 of NZ_JBFTRY010000376.1, read as the reverse complement.
GTCGATGAAGCGAACCTGGCCGAGCGGCTCCTGATTAACCATGTTCAGGCCGCCTGGTAACTACCGACTTCAAAGTTGATCAACCCAAACGGTTGCTGGCGCAAAGCCAGGGGCTGACGGGACCAAGACTGACCGGCGGGCGTTGCCCGGTGGATTAAGTTGGGAAGATAACACCATGATTCAGACAGAAAGCCGGCTCGAAGTAGCCGATAACACTGGTGCGCGCGAAGTGCTGTGCATCAAAGTGCTGGGTGGGTCCAAGCGCCGCTATGCGAGCGTGGGCGACATCATCAAGGTGACCGTCAAGGACGCAGCGCCGCGCGGTCGCGTGAAGAAGGGCGATATTTACAACGCCGTCGTCGTGCGTACCGCCAAGGGCGTGCGTCGCGCTGATGGGTCGCTCGTCAAGTTCGACAGCAATGCCGCTGTCTTGCTGAACACCAAGCTCGAGCCGATCGGCACCCGTATTTTCGGGCCGGTGACTCGTGAACTCCGTACCGAGCGCTTCATGAAGATCGTGTCGCTCGCGCCGGAAGTGCTGTAAGGAGCCGCCATGAACAAGATTCGTAAAGGCGACGAAGTCATCGTCCTGACCGGCAAAGACAAGGGCAAGCGCGGCACCGTGCAAGCCATGCTCGGCGACAAGGTCGTGGTGGAAGGCGTCAACGTTGCCAAGAAGCACGCACGTCCGAACCCGATGCTGGGCACCACTGGTGGCGTCATCGACAAAGTCATGCCGTTGCATATTTCTAACGTTGCGCTCGTGGATGCCAATGGCAAGCCGTCGCGCGTCGGTATCAAGGTGGAAGA
>NZ_JBFTRY010000375.1:0-1229 GCF_056399745.1 Dyella sp. 01N36 | reverse complement strand
CTCACATCGCCTTAAGGTGTATTAGCTGGGACTCGATCTGACAGATAGTCGGGCTGTTGAATCGAGAAGCGCGACTCAATGCGGGATCAGTTTCTCCTTGGCGAGTTCCAGCGAGTCGAGGAAGGTGCGCATGGGCGTTTTGCCGTAACACCATCGCCCCTGATGTTCTCGCTGGTTGTTGTACTGGTCAAGCCAGGCATCGAGATCGAGCTGCAATGTGCCGATCGAGTCGTAGACCTTCTTGCGAAAGGCGATGCGATAGAACTCGTTGAGCATGGTTTTGTGCAGCCGTTCGACGATGCCGTTGGTCTGGGGCGACCTGGCCCGCGTCCGGGTATGGTCGATGTTTTCCACGGCCAGATAGAGCTCGTATTCGTGATGCTCAGGGTTGCCGCAGTACTCGGTGCCGCGGTCGGTCAGCACGCGCGACAGCGGGATGCCATAGCTGTCAAAGAACGGCACAACGCGGTCGTTGAGCAGGTCGGCGGCTGGCAACGGGGTCTTGCGATCGTAGAGCTTGGCAAAGGCCACCTTAGAGTAGGTGTCGACGAAGGTCTGCTGGTAGACGCGGCCCACGCCCTTGAGGGTGCCGACATAGAAGGTGTCCTGGGCGCCGCAATAGCCGGGGCACTCGGATTCGAATTCCCCGTGGGTTTCCTTTTCCAGCTTGGCGCGCTCCAGCGCGGCCAGTTGCGACTCGGTCAGGACCAGCCCTTCCTGCGCGGATTTGGCTTCCAGCGCCTTCAGGCGCTTGTTCATGGTCTCCAGGTCGTGACGCAGCCAGATGCTGCGCACGCCCTGCGGCGACACGTGCAGGGCATGGCGTTTGAGGACCTCGTTGGCAATGCGGATCTGGCCATAGGCGGGCAATTCGAGCGCCAGGGCTACCACGGCGGTTTCGACCTCGGGATCGACGCGATTCTTGAGCAGTGGCCGGCGTCGCGAAATCTCCTGCAACGCGGCTTCGCCGCCTCGCTCGTACAACTCCTTGAAGCGGTAGAAGCTATCGCGCGAATAGCCCATGACGCGGCAGGCCTGGCTCACGTTGCCCAGTTGCCGGGCCAGTTCCAGTATGCCGACCTTGGCACGGATGACTTTCTGTTCCTGAGTCATGGCGGACTCCTTGTGGATTCCGCCGCACACTGGCACTCTGGGCTACGCCCTTCGCACCGATGTGCGGCGGCATGGATAACCAACCACTGTCAGATTTAGTCTAGGCTATTACACCT
>NZ_JBFTRY010000374.1:0-1230 GCF_056399745.1 Dyella sp. 01N36 | reverse complement strand
GTCGCGCACAGGGTGCGCTCCCACAGGACAGCTCGTTGCCTTACTCGGGCTTGTTGCCCAGCTTTGTCAGCTCAGGATTGGAGGTGAAGTCGCGCTTGGCGCGCTGCGCCGTGAGCGGCTCGCCATTGACCTGGTACCAGATGCTTTCGGCGATATTGGTGGCGTGGTCGCCGATGCGCTCGATGTTCTTGGCCATGAACAGCAGGTGCGTGCACGGCGTGATGTTGCGCGGATCTTCCATCATGTAGGTGAGCAGCTGGCGGAAGTAGCCGGTATAGGCTTCGTCCAGCTCGGCATCGTCCTTCCACACCTGGTAGGCGCGTTCGGCATCGCGGTCGCGGTAGGCGATCAACACGTCGCGCACTTCCTGCGCGGCAAGTTCAGCCAGGTAGCCGAGGCCATTGGTCGGGCTCACGGGCGCCACCATCGACAGCGGGATGGAGCGCTTGGCCACGTTGGCGGCGTAGTCGCCGATGCGCTCAATGTCGGCTGCGATGCGCAGCGCGGCAAACACGTTGCGCAGGTCGCCGGCGATCGGCGCGCGCAGCGCGAGCAGGCGCACCACGTCGTGGCTGATTTCCTGTTCGAGCAGGTCGATGGCGTCGTCGTTGTTGACCACGTGCTGCGCAGCGCGCTCGTCACGGCGGTCGATCACGTCGATGGCGGCTTCCAGCTGGCTCACGGCAAGCTCGCCCATGCGGACGATTTCGCCGGTGAGACGGGTCAGCTCGTCGTCGTAGCTCTTGATGATGTGTTCTTTGCTGCTGCCGCTCATTTGGATTCTCTTGTGAGTCCAGTAGGGGAGGGTGAGGTTTCGTGACCCCTCACCCCAGCCCTCTCCCCGGAGGGGAGAGGGAGCATAACGGTTAGCCGAAGCGACCGGTGATGTAATCCTCGGTCTGCTTCTTGCCCGGCTTGGTGAAGATCTGTTCGGTGCGGTCGAATTCGATCAGCTCGCCCAGGTACATGAAGGCGGTGAGGTCCGAGCAACGGGCCGCCTGCTGCATGTTGTGGGTGACGATGACGATGGTGTACTCGCTCTTGAGTTCTTCCACCAGCTGCTCGATGCGGCCAGTGGCGATCGGGTCGAGCGCCGAGGTCGGCTCGTCCAGCAACAGCACTTCAGGCTTGAGTGCGATGCCGCGCGCGATGCACAGGCGCTGCTGCTGGCCGCCGGAGAGGCCGAGCGCGCTCTGCTTGAGCTTGTCCTTCACCTCGTCCCACAGCGCG
>NZ_JBFTRY010000373.1:0-1249 GCF_056399745.1 Dyella sp. 01N36 | reverse complement strand
TGGACTGCGGCCGGTTTCACAGACACCGGGTTTAGGTGGGATGATGAAGCCGGAGGTGGTTTATGGGAACACGAAGGACGTTCAGTCGCGAGTTCAAGCTTGAAGCGGTGCGACTGGTTAACGAGCGCGGTGTAGCGGTGACGCAGGCGGCCCGTGATCTGGGGCTGCATGAGAACGTGCTGCGCAAATGGGTACGAGAGCTGGTGGCCGATCCGCAGCAGGCGTTTCCCGGGCAAGGGCAGATGAAGCCTGAGCAAGCGGAGATCGAGCGGCTGAAGAAGGAAGTCGCCAAGCTCAAAATGGAGCGTGACATCCTGAAAAAAGCCGCGGCCTATTTCGCCAGGGAGTCGACGTGAAGTTCGGCTTCGTGGCGAAGCACCGAGGGGCCTGGCCGGTGACATTGATCTGTGAGGCGCTCGGTGTCTCGCGCAGCGGGTTCTACGCGTGGCTCGTTCGGCCACGCAGTCGGCGCCAATGGGATGACGAGGTGCTGGGTCAGCAGGCCCGCCAGAGCTTTCTCGATAGCGATCGGACGTACGGCGCGCGCCGTGTCTGGCGCGATGTGCTCGAAGCGGGACATCGGTGCGGCCTGCATCGCGTCGAGCGTCTGATGCGCATCCAGGGCCTACGCGCTCGACCACGGCGACGCGGTCTGCCGACGGATCGGGGCGACCGCCCCAGTGGAGCGATTGCACCCAATCTGCTCGATCGTCAATTTCAAGCGACCGCGCCAAACCAGAAGTGGGTCGCCGACTTCACGTACCTGTGGACCGCGGAAGGCTGGCTGTACGTGGCCGCCGTGCTGGATCTGTATTCGCGTCGCGTTGTCGGTTGGTCGATGCAGTCGCAGATGACGGCGCAGCTGGTGACCGATGCGTTGATGATGGCCGTGTGGCGCCGACGACGGCCCGAGTCGGTGATGCATCACTCCGATCGTGGCAGCCAATACACCAGCGACCGCTTTCAGCGCCTGCTCGGCGAGCTGGGCATTACGTGCAGCATGAGTCGCTCGGGCAATTGCTGGGACAACTCGGCCATGGAAAGCTTCTTCAAATCGCTCAAGATCGAGCGCACCGACAACAAGGTGTATCGCACGAGGGCTGAGGCAAAAGCCGATRTCTTCGACTACATCGAACGGTTCTACAACAGTAAACGACGCCACTCGACCATCGGCTACCTCAGTCCGATACAGTTCGAGCAGCAGATGGAATTAGCTTAAGGTGGTGTCCACCGAACCGGCCGCAGTCCA
>NZ_JBFTRY010000372.1:0-1299 GCF_056399745.1 Dyella sp. 01N36 | reverse complement strand
GAGTCGCTCGGGCAATTGCTGGGACAACTCGGCCATGGAAAGCTTCTTCAAATCGCTCAAGATCGAGCGCACCGACAACAAGGTGTATCGCACGAGGGCTGAGGCAAAAGCCGATGTCTTCGACTACATCGAACGGTTCTACAACAGTAAACGACGCCACTCGACCATCGGCTACCTCAGTCCGATACAGTTCGAGCAGCAGATGGAATTAGCTTAAGGTGGTGTCCACCGAACCGGCCGCAGTCCAGAGAGACACGTAAGTGCGCGCATCGGATTGTGGTCCGCGAACTCGACGTTTCGATGATTCATCAGGGATTTGCAGACAGCTTCATCCTTACGCTAGAGCTGTTTGATGCGCGCCATCGTTTGATTCGATCAAGCACCCCGTATTCGTGTGCATAAGGCACAGAACTATTCTGGTGAATTGAGATGCATCAGGTACTTCACAGTGCTTGCGCGCTCACCTAGCTCTCCGGAGTTTCCACACGAGTCAACTAGGCTCTCGCCGTCAAAAGTCTGCACGAAGAGTAAATACTGCTTCCCTTTCTCCATGTTGAATCTGGAAGACGTGTTGTCGGAGGTTATTTCGACCTCTGACAGTTTCTCGCCCTTAAAAGTGTTGACTATATTCACCCGGTAAACCGTCTTGCCAACTATGTCGGGTGCGTCTTCCGACATAACATCTTTACTGCCCAAGACCTTGCCAATGATCACTTCGCTGCTCCTTGCAGCCTCCTGATCGACCGTTGGATGACCCCTCGTACATAAGGCCCAACTCGTCGAACTAAGACACGTAAGAAACGTCAAGAAACCGATTTTGAGCGAGAAGCCCGCGTCCATTATTGAAGTCCTGTAGGGCAGGTGGAGCCATCTTTCAAATTCAGAACTACGTCACGGATACCCAAGTCCTTAGGGATCCCCTGGATCTCAAGAATCAAGATCGGGGTCCCGGCATTGGCTGCTGTTTCGCGATCAATCAGGTACTGCTCGAAAGCCGCTGTCGACTTGTAGCCGCTCCTTCCGAGGCCTCCGAGACCCACTGACGCTTCGAGGTCCGTATATGGACTCCTCCCCTTTGCCAAGCATCTCTTAGCTCTGGCGTCCGTGTCGACTGCACACGTATATCCGGCCTCTAGTTGCTGCACCGTCAGGCGGTGCCGGGCCACGATGAGCTAGTCGCGCGTCGGCTCCCAATCGCTTTGGCGTGCTTGTCAGCACACGGACCTTTCAGGGGTTTGCCAACGCCGGTTCGACCGGTTCGTCATCACTTCGGGGGCTTCGCAATCGTGAAGGGATTTC
>NZ_JBFTRY010000371.1:0-1312 GCF_056399745.1 Dyella sp. 01N36 | reverse complement strand
CGGCTGCTCTGCGGGCGGCTGGTGTCGTCATTGACGCCGCCGCGCGACGACGAGGACGAGCCGCCGCTGCTACCCGACGAGTAAGGCCCACGCGACGATCCGCTGGGGTGACTCGTGGAGGGACGGGTCTTGCCGCCACTGCAACCGGCCAGCAGCGCCATCAACAGAAGAGGCAGCGCAAGCCGCCAGGTCATTGCGTGGTATCCATCCCGGTGTTCCCCTGGCCGTTGGCCCCTTGGGCAATCGCCTGCGCCAGCTGGTGCACCGCCAGCGCGTAGAGCGGACTGCGGTTGTAGGTGGTGATCACGTAGAAATTCTGGAAGGTGTACCAGTACTCCATGCCATCCGCACCCTGCAGCGACTGCAGGCTGGTGGGCTGCCCGGGATTGAGCGACTGCACGGGCGCGTAGCCCCACGCTTCGAGCTGCTCGAGCGGCCATTGCGGTTTGGAGTCCTTGACGGAAATGGGCTTGGCGGCGCTGTCGGCACGGGCAGGCGCGGCCACCAGGCCACCGGTCTGCCAACCATGCTTGGCGAAGTAATTGGCGACGCTGGCGAAGATATCGGGCAGCGAGTTCTTCAGGTCGATACGGCCATCGCCATCGGCGTCCACGCCAAAATCGCGAATGCTTTCGGGCATGAACTGCCCCCAGCCCTGCGCGCCCGCGTACGAGCCGGTAAGCGTATCGACGGGACCGGCCAGGTGGTTCTCCGGCAATTCAAGCAGCACCTTCAGCTGCTGGCGGAAATACGTGGCACGCGGCGGGTAATACAGGCCCAGCGTCACCAGCGCATCGAGCACCTTGTACTTGCCGGTGATGCGGCCGTACGAGGTTTCCACGCCGACGATCGCCACGATGTACTCGGGCGGCACGCCATACTGCTTGCCGATACTGTCCAGCAGGGCGCGATGCTCGCGATAGAACGCGATGCCGTCATTGATGCGCTGGGGCGTGAGGAAGATCGGCCGGTAATCTTTCCACGGCTTGGCTTCGGCCGGACGGCTGATCGCATCGAGGATGCTCTGCTGCTTCTTCGCGCCATCCAGCAAGGCATTGAGCGAGGCGCTGCTCTTGCCCGTATCGCGGGCCACTTCGCTGACCAGCTGTTCCTGACCGGGATGGGTTTGCGCGAAGACCGGCGTGCATGCCGCGGCGAAAAACAGGCCCAGCGTGGCGATAAGACGACGAGTCGGGAGCGACGCGGGAATCGAGGGCATGTATGACTTCGCTGTCGTAAACGGCTACGGACGAAGCCTAGCATGCGATGCGGAGAAAACAGGCGTTTTCGCGACAACCGGTCGCGCACAGGG
>NZ_JBFTRY010000370.1:0-1321 GCF_056399745.1 Dyella sp. 01N36 | reverse complement strand
GCCCGCCGTCGACCTCACGACCGATCGCGTGAGCCTGCACGAGATTGCCGAGCGCAACGCACCGGCGTGGCCGCGACTGGACTCGCCCGATCACGACATGCTCGCCATCTCGCAACGGCAGGCGCAACTCGACCACGACGCACGACGCGACAACCACGAGGCGGAGGCCGCCACGATCCCTGGCTCGGGCATCCTGCCGCCACGCAATGCCCAGGACATCGCGTGGTCGGAATACAACCATCACTGGGCCGGCATCTTTGTGTGCCTGATCGGTTTGCTGGCCCTGCTCGGCAGCGCCGGCGTGCGCTGGGCGCGCCACTGGCCGCTGCTGTTCCTGGCCATGGCCGGCTTTCTGCTGGTGCGTTCGGACCCGGAAGTGTGGCCACTGGGGCAAACCGGCTGGTGGGCCGCGTGGCGCGACGTGGAAGTGGCACAGCACCGCTTCTTCGTCGTGCTTATCGTGCTGTTCGGCACGTTCGAATGGGCCGTGCGCACGGGGCGTTGGAAGAGCGGGCGCGCCGCCCTGGTCTTTCCGCTGCTGGTCGCGGTGGGCGGCGCGATGCTGCTGACCCACAGCCATCAGATTTCCAACGTGAAGGACCAGCTGCTGATCGAATTGACCCACACGCCGCTTGCGCTCGCCGGCGTCACCGCCGGCTGGGCACGCTGGCTTGAAATACGCCTGCCTGGACGCGGTGGGCGAATCGCCGGCTATGTCTGGCCGGTGTGTTTCCTGCTGATCGGCGTGATCCTGCTGTGGTACAGCGAGGCCTGATCGCCTCGCTCGCCGTCAACGGATGCGGTGCACGATGGTGTCGGCAAGGCCCAGCAGGTGCGCCGCGCGCTCACCAAGCGGCAGCAAGGCGACACGCGCACGCTCACCCAGCTCCTCAGCCAGTGCCCGCGAGGCTTCGAGGCCGAGCAGCGATACATAGGTGGGTTTATGGTCCTGCGCATCTTTGCCAGGCGTCTTGCCCAGCGTCGCCGCATCGGTGGTCACATCGAGTATGTCGTCGACCACCTGAAAGGCGAGACCCACCGCGCACTGATACTGGTCCAGCGCGGCGTGCAGGTCCGGCGACATCGGTGATGGCCCGGCGTGCGCGCCCATGAAGATCGACGCACGCAGCAAGGCGCCGGTCTTGAGTCGATGCATCCGCTCCAGTTGCTCGCGCGCCAATACCTGGCCGACGCTGGCCAGGTCGATCGCCTGTCCGCCGACCATGCCCTGCGAACTGCTCGCGCTCGCCAGCTCCTTCAGCAGCGCGACTTTCTGAGCGGCCGTCGCCGGAAGCTCGCCGATCACAGCGAACGCCTGCGC
>NZ_JBFTRY010000369.1:0-1343 GCF_056399745.1 Dyella sp. 01N36 | reverse complement strand
TCGCTCAGGACGCCGATAAGCGCGTCACACTCGATTTTCCCGAGCCCGTTCTTGACGTTTGCGCCACCGGTACCGGGGTTCAGGTCATTACTGGCACCAACACCGGTGACTGGACGATTCGCCAGTGGGATGGAACACGATGGCATGCCACCTCAACCGTGGCACGCCAGGATGACGGCCTGGCCGCCATGAATTGCGGCGCTGATGACACAACTCTGCTGACGTCGGCACGCGTCATCCAGCTCGCAAAGAGCGGCTCGGCGCGGATCACGAAACTTTCCGCGGAGCTGCCTTTTGGTAGCGTCACCGCCATGCACGACACTGGCACGACCCTGCTGGTCGCTATCAATGCCGGCGAATGGGGCGGCGGACTGCAACGTATCGACAAAGCCAGCGGGGTCGTCACCGCCATCGAGCGCAGGGACGGCAGCGACCTATGCAGCGGCCCTTTGAACGCTGCATGCGATGCGGTCCACGGCATCGCCACCGAACCATGGAACACGAGGTGCAATGCTGTGGCCGTTGGGCTCGTCCATTTGGTTATGGAGCGCGGGGGCATCGTCGAGGTGTGTGGTGACGAGGTGCGCTCGCTCTTCGAGAAGCCCTTCAGCACCTCGTTCGCCATCAAAGGTGGAAAACGTGGACAACTGCCGCAGACCGTAGCGTTTTTTGGCCTCACCGCCAGCGGCGGGTCACTCTGGGCCGTCGGTACGGATGGTCTTTACAGGATCGACTCGATTGGCAAGGCGACCAAGGTTCCGTTGCCAACATTCAGGACAGTGGATGGCATCGACGTCAGTTTCGACAATCCACAGCTCGTTCTGGTGATGACCCGCCTTAACCAGAGGCACGCTGTAAGCGGGGCGACTCCGATGCTGGTGCCGCGATAGTGGCGTGCGGGTTTGCCGCTCGTCTCCTGACCCTCCCGGTCAAAATAAAGAGCCCGCCAGTTAGGCGGGCTTTTCTTTGCGTGGGGCCTGGGGATGGTTCGCCGCATCCATGGGGCTCACCCCTACGCGCTGCGCGCTACGGGGCCAGCGCTGCGCGCTGTCCAAATTTGTTCCTGACAAATTTGTCGAACGGGGTCCGTCTCCTGACCCTCCCAAAAAAAGTGAAAAGCCCGCCAGTTAGGCGGGCTCTCTATTGCGTGGGGCCTGGGGATTGTTCGCCCCATCCATGGGGCTCACCCCTACGCGCTTCGCGCTACGGGGCCAGCGCTGCGCGCTGTCCAAATTTGTTCCTGACAAATTTGTCGAACGAGGTCCGTCTCCTGACCCTCCCAAAAAAAGTGAAAAGCCCGCCAGTTAGGCGGGCTCTCTATTGCGTGGGGCCTGGGGATTGTT
>NZ_JBFTRY010000368.1:0-1343 GCF_056399745.1 Dyella sp. 01N36 | reverse complement strand
GTTACGATATGACGCGCTATCCAGAGGACACCGGGAGCACCTTCACGGCCTTCTTCTATCCCGATGCGTACGCCGCCGGCTTAAGACTGGAGCAATCGGCCGCGGCGCTGTGGAATGGCTTCGTGAACGCCCACAAGGTCGCGCAACTGGCTGGGCCGATCGAACTGCATATGGATTACTTTAGTCGTGCAGTCGAGTCGGTGCTACTGAACGGCCCCCAGTGGGACAGTGCGGGATTGGTACTAGATTCAGCGCATTGGGAGCGAGCAGTGAGGGAGTCCGGGTACGTCGCCGCGCAACAGACCGTCCAGCCGGAGGTATAGATCATGGTCTTGCCGATCCTTGTGCCGGACCTGATCGACCCCGCTCCAGCGAGAGTGTGGATACCGCGCCCGTCTACTGATTCCGCCAAGCCAGTTGCTCCCCTCAATAGATCGCCTCGGGCGCGGAAGCCCGCGGACTTGAACATGGCGGTGAGAATTGTCACAGATCGAGAACGGGCGATTGTGAGGATCCTACGTCCGCTGGGGATTGGCCCACTCTCGCGTGAGCGAGCTACGAAGGCTGGGGAATTGCTTGGGCTCCATTGTTCGTCTGTATATCGCTTGCGGCGGCGCTTCCTCGCGGATCCTGTAGCGAGCGCGTTGATACCTCATAGCTCGGGTCCCAAGGTGGGGGACCAGCATCTAGCAGCGACGGTAGAGAAGATCGTGAGTGACGTGCTTTCCGATTGGCTGCCCCGACAGCGTCATCTTGCGCATCCGCTTCTCGTGCTATGTGTTGAAATCCGGAAGCGATGCGCAGCGGCARGTGTTAGTCCGCCRAGCAGACCCACCATTTCGCGACGYTGGGCCGCCCATCGGAGGGCGGAGGCTGCGAACAGTGCGAGCGTCCAACTTCCGTTCAGCAAATCGTCTCGGGCGYGTAAGACCACGGTTCCGAACATGACGGAGACGGCGATTGCAACGGAGCGCGARCGGGCGATTGAGAGGGTTTTACGTCCGCTGGGGAYGGGTCCCCTTTCGCGTCAGCRAGCCACGAAGGCTGGCGAATTGCTGGGAGTCCATAGGTCTACGATTTATCGCTTGCGCSGGATCTTTCTCGCGGATMCTGTGGCGAGCGCGTTGATACGTCATGACCCAGGTCCCAAGGCAGGGGAGCGGCATCTAGCAGCGCCGGTCGAGAAGATCGTGAGTAACGTGCTTACCGATTGGCTGCCACGACAGCGTCATCTCACGCATCCTCTTCTCGAGCTCTGCGTCGAAATCCGGAAGCGATGCGCAGTGGCAGGTGTTAGTCCGCCGAGCAGACCTACCATTTCAAGGCGTTGGGCCGCCCAACGG
>NZ_JBFTRY010000367.1:0-1343 GCF_056399745.1 Dyella sp. 01N36 | reverse complement strand
TAATAGGAGCGTGCGGACTCAAATGCCGCGATATAGAGCAGCGCAGATTCGCGCAGAAGTCGCACATTGGCTTCCACGGGCGCGTAGAAGCGGTCGCTGGTGAACTGCTGCTGGCCTTGAGTTGGCTGGAATTCCGCCAGGAACGCAAACGACTTCCCGGGCAGGGGCGTAATGCAGAATCCGAAGGGCTCGAAGATGTGGCGCAAGCCCGTGATGCCGTARGAGACGATATGCCCGCGCTTGCGGGGATCGAGGTAGCCCGGATCTTCCTGGCGAACGTAGTGCGGCAATCCCGTATTGAACAGCCAGGTGGAGTCCGGCGCGGCGACGGCGGCCAGGCCCTCGGCAAGTTTGCCCAGCATGCGGGGCGTGAGGTGTTCAACGACCTCAAYGCAGACGCCCGCGTCGAACTTCCCGGAGAGGGAGCCGACGTCGCCGACCACATAGTTCTYGTGTGTGCTGTGTTCCTCGGGCGGAAACAGCTCGACCGCGTGGAAAAGATCGGAATGCGCCGGAAAAGTGGCTGCCAGCTGGTCCAACAGATAGCCGGGGCCGGCACCCAGATCGAGGAAGCGGCGAACCTCCCTGCGTGCGTAAAGCACGGCTTCGCCTGCGCGAACCAGTCCGTCGCCCGAGGCGCGCTCACGCGCTGCCTTCAGTTCTTCGTTCCAGTARTCGAGGTCGTAGTCCCGGGGGGAGACGCCGCGGTCCATGTCTGCGAGGACTTGCGGTTCGATGAAGATCGAGTCGCAGGCTTTGCAGGAGAAATAAGGGAAACCGTCGACGTCGCGAAATGGYTCGGTCGTCTTGGWTTTTAGGCAAACAGGGCAATCGTGTGTCATGTGGGCACTTTAGCTGACTGCTGTTACGACAGGCGCGTGATGCAGGTCAATTCGCTCGCATCTAAGGGGGTCATTAGATCATGAAGCATCGCTGGAACCCTTAGTGAAAGCCGAAAGGCCCGGCCTTAACACAAAGTTTCGCATTGGGCCGATGGTCAGCCCCGTCACGCATGGCGGCTCGCGCGATTCATGTCCAAAGCAGTCTTCGATAGAGCTTTCGCCAGCTCAGCGGCACTCGTCGCCAAGACCTTCTCATCGCGACGCGGCTAAGCGATTCATCTTGAAAATAATAGGAGCGTGCGGACTCAAATGCCGCGATATAGAGCAGCGCAGATTCGCGCAGAAGTCGCACATTGGCTTCCACGGGCGCGTAGAAGCGGTCGCTGGTGAACTGCTGCTGGCCTTGAGTTGGCTGGAATTCCGCCAGGAACGCAAACGACTTCCCGGGCAGGGGCGTAATGCAGAATCCGAAGGGCTCGAAGATGTGGCGCAAGCCCCGTG
>NZ_JBFTRY010000366.1:0-1349 GCF_056399745.1 Dyella sp. 01N36 | reverse complement strand
TACCGCTCCGTAGGCTTGTCGCGCACAGGGTGCGCTCCCACAAGATGGCGGATCGCAACGTTCATCCGATATGCCCACGACCCTGCGCAACCCTTGTAGGAGCGCCCTTTGTGCGCGACCGCCGCGCTGCGGCGTGCCGCTTCGTCGGCTGGTCTCGCACAGGGTGCGGTCCTACAGGCACTCTTTGGCTCTAGAGAGGCGCGCCTTCGGCAGGGGAGAGGGGGTGCAAAGCGCTGCGTTCAGCGCCTGCGGTACAACAAATCCCACACCCCATGACCCAGCTTGAGACCACGCCGCTCGAAGTGGGTCTCGATGCGCCACGCGGGCTTTTCAGCGTATTGGCCAGGTCCGAGGTCATTGCGCCAGTCGGGAGCGGCTTCCATCACCTCGAGCATGTGCTCGGCATAAGGCTGCCAGTCGGTCGCCAGGTGCAGCAGGCCGTTGGGGGCCATGCGGGAGGCGAGCAGGGCGACGAAGTCGGGCTGGATGATGCGGCGCTTGTTGTGGCGCTTCTTGTGCCACGGGTCCGGGAACCAGATGCGTGCTTCGGCGAGGGTGCCGGGCGGAATCTCGTTTTCAAGGACTTCCACCGCATCGTGCTTGTACAGGCGCACATTGCTGGCATCGCGAGCGGCCAGTGCATTCATCAGGCGGCCCACGCCAGGGCCGTGCACTTCCACGCCGAGGAAGTCGCGGGCGAGGTCGTGCTCGCTGGCCCAGGCCAGCGCCTCGCCATTGCCGAAGCCGATTTCCAGCACCAGCGGTGCGGTGCGGCCGAAGCGAGAGGCAAAGTCCTGCGGCGTGCCGCTGTAATCGATGCCGAAGCGCGCCCAGTGGTCGTCGAAGGCGCGTTGCTGCGCTGGCGTCATGCGGCCTTCGCGCAGCACGAAGCTGCGGATGCGGCGCATGAAGGGCGGCTGTCCGGCGTCTTCGTGCTCGCCGTCGTGGTCGTGCAGGTCGCTCATGGTCAGCCGATGGTGCCGTCGATGGGGCTGGATGCCGAGGCGAAGCGCTTGCGCGGGATGCGTCCAGCCTTGAAGGCAGCGCGCCCGGCCTGGATCGCCAGCTTCATCGCATGCGCCATCAGCACCGGATCCTTGGCGCCGGCGATGGCGGTGTTCATGAGCACGCCATCGCAGCCCAGCTCCATCGCGATGGCGGCGTCCGAGGCAGTACCCACGCCGGCGTCGACGATGATCGGCACCTTGGCGTTCTCGATGATTTCCAGCAGGTTGTAGCGGTTCTGGATGCCAAGGCCCGAGCCAATCGGCGCGGCCAGCGGCATCACCGCCACGCAGCCGATCTCTTCCAGGCGCTTGGCCAGGATCGGGTCGTCGCTGGTGTAGACC
>NZ_JBFTRY010000365.1:0-1373 GCF_056399745.1 Dyella sp. 01N36 | reverse complement strand
ATCCCAGCAGCGCACGCAGTATCAGCAACATGTGCCAGTCGGGCACCAGCGCGGTCAGCACCACCAACACGGACGAGGACAGCAGCGAGGCCGTCATGATGGTCTTGCGGCCCCGGGCATCGGACAGGCCGCCGGCAAACAGCATGGCGAAGGCCAGCACGCCCGTGGTCAGTGAAAGAGAGAGCGCCGCGGCAGCCGCGCTGACGCCATAGTCCTTGCTGAATTCGGGCATCAGTGGCTGGGTGCAATACAACAGCCCGAAGGTGGCCAGGCCGGCGGCAAACAGCGCCAGATTGGTCCGTCGAAACGCCGGTGTGCCGTGGCGGATAAAGTCGTGCGACTCAAGTTCGTCGGCCCCGGGCCGATGATCTGCCTGAGTGACCGGTTTCACACTTTCCCGCCTTGCCATGCCACCACCGCCAACGACTGCCGAGGTGATAAGCATAAGACTTGCCGTGATTGTGTTCGACCGCCGCTCATGGCCGACCCGGATCGTGAAGACCCAGGCCCGGGCTGGCCAAAAAGATCCATATCGCGTGTGGAACGTGATACATAAAGACGCCGGGGTCGCTGTCCGAAGGAAGGACCCGCCCCGCACGCCGGTAACAGGGGACCGGCAGCAAGGGGGGATATGTCGATACGCGGGCTCATCGTGGTGTTGTTCACCTGGATGTGCGCCATGTGCTTTGCACTGGCCGCACAGGCGACGCCTGCGCGCTCCGCTATGCCGACCCTGCAGGTAGCGTCGCTGGTGCCGCTCAAGCCGGCGCCCACGCCAGCACAGGTTATCCACGGCGGCATGGATGGACGTTTCCTGCCCAGCCGCTCGACGCATACGCCCAATGCGGTGGAGACGCAGCGCTGGTATCGCCTGACCATCGATCGCGACTGGCACGAGACCAGTTCGCCCGTGCTCAATTTCACCGGCGCCACCTATATACGCATCACCGTGTATGCGCCGCCGGACTATCAGCCGCACGAGCTGTGGTTTGCCCAGACCGATCAATTGGCGCGTTACTCGCGCCATCACCTGGCGCTGGAATTGCCGCATGACTTGCGCGCCGACCAGCCGATCTATGTGCAGATCGCCGCCGACAACTTCACGCGGCAGATCCGCGCCGACATCACCGACATGGCCACGTATCAGGCGCAGGACCTGACCCACGTGCGCCTGACCACGCTGTTCTCCAGCGTGCAGTTCACCATGATTCTTGCCGCGCTATGCCTGTGGCTGGTGTTGCGCGATCGCGTGCTGCTGTATTTCATCGGCTACACCGGTTGCCAGCTGATGAACCAGCTGCTGATGAGTGGCGAGATGTACGAACTGCCCGGCGGTTCGCTGCTGGTGCCGCTGGGCACGCATGCGCCATGGC
>NZ_JBFTRY010000364.1:0-1417 GCF_056399745.1 Dyella sp. 01N36 | reverse complement strand
CGGGGATAGCGTCGCAGCGGGGCGAGGGTCGCCGCCACCTGGGGGGAGGGGACGGTGGCGGGACGGAAGAAATAATATGATCGACGGGTTATAGAAACAAATATATATTTAGGCATCGACTTATACGAAAACCCTATTAAAGCCCTCCCATGTTCGACTTCAGACAGCTTCGTTACTTTGTAACGGTCGCCGAGGAGCTGAGCTTCACTCGCGCAGCCCAGCGGCTCTACATCTCCCAGCCGCCTCTTTCTCAGCAGATACAAGCGCTTGAGAACGACTTGGGAGTGCGCCTGCTGGAGCGGAACAAGCGCAACGTCGCGTTGACTGAATCCGGCAAGCTGTTCCTGGAACAGGCCAGGCAGATCCTGGCCAAGGCCGAAGAGGCCCGCGCCCAGATGGCGGACGCCGCCACCGGCTTCAGCGGCAAGCTGCGGCTGGCCTATACGGTGTCGGTGACCTTCCACCCCGCCCTGCCCCAGACGTTGCTGCGCTACCGCAGCTTTGCCCCCCAGGTACGGCTGATCCTCAGCGAGATGTACACCGAGCAGCAGTACGCCGCCCTGCTGGCTGGCGAGGTGGACGTGGGCTTCGTGCGCGACGAACCCGAGCACCCCGGCATGGCCAAGCTTCTGCGGCTGGACGTGATCGACCGCGAACCTCTGCTGCTCGCCCTGCCCGCCAATCACCCGCTGGCGGACCGCGAAAGCATCTGGCTGCGAGAAGTGGCCATGGAGGCCTTCGTGGTCCAGCCTCGCGAACTGGCCGCCACGCTGTACGACCGCTTGGCGCAGATCGCCGCCAAGGCCAACTTCCACCCGCTGATCAGCCAGCAAGCGCAGCAGATCAATGGTCTGCTGGTGCTGGTGGCCGCCGGCATGGGACTGGCCCTGGTGCCCGCCTCGATGCGCTCGGTCAGCCTGCCCGGCGTGAAATACCTGCGGCTGGAGGACCCCGATGCCTATATGCTGCTGGCCCTCGCCAGCCGGATCGACGAGCCCTCGCCGGTGGTCCGGCGCTTCCTGAGCGCCATGACCGAGGCAGATTGACCGCCGCGACCGCCGATTCGTCATGAACAGTCAATTGGCAGTCGATCCAAAGACTTGTGCGACTCCTGGAAACTGTTTACACTTGCCGTCTTGTATTTTTCTTTTAATAGTTTCAGGAGCTGGCCGTGAAGGTGCTTTCCTCTTTGAAGTCCGCCAAGGCGCGGCACCGTGACTGCAAGGTTGTGCGTCGTCGCGGCAAAGTGTTCGTGATCTGCAAGAGCAACCCGCGTTTCAAGGCTCGTCAGCGCTAATTGCTAGCTGCGATGAGTCTTAAGAAGAAGGGCCGCGAAAGCGGCCCTTTTTTGTTGCCTCGGTTTTTCAGATTTCCGAGGCTTCCCCCTGTGGGAGCGCACCCTGTGCGCGACTGGGGC
>NZ_JBFTRY010000363.1:0-1434 GCF_056399745.1 Dyella sp. 01N36 | reverse complement strand
CGCCGAGCGCTATATCACCGAAGAACTGAAGAACTTCGAGGACAAGGTGCTCTCGGCCAAGGAACGCTCGCTGATGCGCGAGCGCGCGCTGTACGAAGCGCTGCTCGATACCTTGACCGCGCAACTGGAGCCACTCAAGAGCGCCGCCTCCGCCATGGCCGAACTGGACGTGGTGGCCACGCTCGCCGAGCGCGCCATGGCACTGGACTGGAGCGCGCCCGAACTCACCGACGAGCCCGGCATCGCGATCGAGCGCGGCCGCCATCCGGTGGTGGAGAAAGTACGCGAAGAACCGTTCGAACCGAACGACCTGATGCTGGACGACAGCCGTCGCATGCTGGTGATCACCGGCCCGAACATGGGCGGTAAGTCGACCTATATGCGCCAGAACGCGCTGATCGTGCTGCTGGCGCATATCGGCAGCTACGTGCCTGCGTCGCGTGCGGTGATCGGCACTATCGATCGTGTGTTCACGCGTATCGGCGCGGGCGACGACTTGTCACGCGGCCAGTCCACTTTCATGGTGGAAATGAGCGAAACCGCCAACATCCTGCACAATGCCACCGAGCACAGCCTGGTACTGATGGATGAAGTGGGCCGCGGCACCAGCACGTATGACGGCCTGGCGCTCGCACGCGCGGCGGCAGTGCATCTGGCCGCCAGCAGCCGCTCGTACACGCTGTTCGCCACGCACTATTTCGAGTTGACCGAGCTGGCCAACGAATACGCCACGATCGCCAACGTGCATCTGGACGCGGTGGAATACGGCGAGCAGCTGGTGTTCATGCACGCGGTGAAGGAAGGCCCTGCCAATCGCAGCTTCGGCTTGCAGGTGGCCGCGCTCGCCGGCCTGCCCAAGTCGGTGATCGCCGACGCGCGGCGCACGCTGGCTGAGCTGGAACGCGGCATGTATCAGCACGCCTCGGCGACGGAAACCAAGACGCCTGCTCAGGAGTCGCCACAGATGGGCTTGTTCGCCGCGGCGCCGTCGGTGGTTGAACGTGCGCTGGAAGGCATCGATCCCGATGCGATGACGCCGCGCGAGGCGCTGGAAGCGCTTTATCGGCTCAAGTCGCTGGCCTGAGAGGCAGCGGACATCGGCTCGCAGGAGAGCGAGTCGATATCACACAGCCGGATCTAGTGCGGATATTCCGACTTGCGGGCGTTGCCGATCGCTTCGAGCACCGGCGTCGGCAAATGATCGAGGTCGAGCACGACCTTGCCTGAATGCACGGCGCGCACGGCGCTCACCGGTATCTCGAAGTCGCCGCCGTTCTCGATATAGACCAGCAGTGCATGGCCGCCTGCCAGCAGCCGGCGTACCGAGCCGATGCCATCTTCGCCGTCGGCCACGAAAACCATGTCGCCTTCCTGGATGTGCTCTGCCACGACGACTCTCCGCTGGGATCAAGAGGCAGGCATCGTCAGACAGGC
>NZ_JBFTRY010000362.1:0-1446 GCF_056399745.1 Dyella sp. 01N36 | reverse complement strand
GCGCACGCATGAGTAAAACCACGCAGTACTGGCTGATGAAATCCGAGCCAGACGCTTTCTCCATCGACGATCTCAAGCGCAAAGGCCAGGAACACTGGGACGGCGTGCGCAACTACCAGGCGCGCAACTTCATGCGCGACGGCATGCGCGTGGGCGACAAGGTTTTCTTCTATCACTCCAACTGCGCAGAGCCCGGCATCGTGGGCATTGCCGAAGTCGCCACGGATGCCTATCCCGACCCGAGCCAGTTCGATCCCAAGAGCAAATATTTCGACCCCGGCAGTTCGCGCGACAATCCGCGCTGGATGCTGGTGGACGTGAAGTTCGTCAAGAAGTTCAAGCACACCATCACGCTCAAGCAGCTGCAGGCCGACCCCGCGCTCGCCGACATGGCGCTGGTGCGCAAAGGCAACCGACTCTCCGTCATGCCGGTAGGCGCCGAGGAATGGCGCCATATCCTGACGATGGAATAACGCTTACCTCTTATCGGATCCACATCATGAGCGCCAACGAAAAACGCCAGGCCGGCGAAGCCGCCATCCGCTACGTCGAGAACGGAGCCATCGTGGGCGTCGGCACCGGCTCCACCGTCGCCTTCTTCATCGATGCCCTCGCGGACCTCAAGGACCGCATCGAAGGCGCGGTGTCCAGCTCCGAGCAGTCCACTGCACACCTCAAGCGTCTGGGCATCCCGGTGCTCGACCTCAACGCTACCGGTCCACTGAATCTCTACGTGGATGGCGCCGACGAGTGCGATACGCACAAGCGCCTCATCAAGGGCGGCGGCGCTGCGCTCACGCGCGAAAAAATCATCGCCGAAGCGAGCGCCAAGTTCGTGTGCATCATCGACTCGAGCAAGCAGGTGCAGTTGCTCGGCAAGTTTCCGCTGCCGATCGAAGTGATTCCGATGGCACGCAGCCTGGTGGGACGCGAGATCGTCAAGCGCGGCGGCACCCCGGTGTGGCGCGACGGCGTGGTCACCGACAATGGCAACTGGGTGATTGATGTGCACGGGTGGCAGATCGTCGATCCGGTGGGCCTGGAGAATGACCTCAACCAGATTCCGGGCATTGTCACCGTGGGGCTGTTCGCGCGGCGGGCGGCGGATGTGGTGTTGGTGGGTGATCGGGTGATGTGATTGCCTGCCCGGGACTATCTGCGTCATGAAGAACGCCGGCCCGAAGGTCGGCGTTTTTTCGTTGGCGAAGGAGTGCCCCTCGAGCACCGCCTCAAAACGGCGGCCGCCCTTGCTGCTAGCAATCGCTTATCCTCGGCGAAACAACGGGGAGGAACGACATGGGCTCGATGGTTTTCCCACGCCGATTCGCCATGTTCACCGGCGCCACGGTCACCGTAGCGTCGATGATGTTGGCAACGCTGATCGCCTGCACTCCGATGCACGCGCAAGCCACGGAGCCGGCACGAGAAGATCAACAGTCCTTTCTG
>NZ_JBFTRY010000361.1:0-1469 GCF_056399745.1 Dyella sp. 01N36 | reverse complement strand
GCGTCGCGTCGTTGTCGCTCCGTAGGTGGTCGCGCACAAGTGCGCTCCTACAACGAGCAAAGGCGTCGCGTCGTTGTCGCTCCGTAGGTGGTCGCGCACAAGTGCGCTCCTACAACGAGYAAAAGCGCGATGGTTTGGCGGATCAGTTCTTGCGCGGCAACAACCCGCGTTCGGCGGCCATGCGATAGAGATCCAATTCCGAACCGGCGCCGAGCTTGCCCATCAAACTGGCGCGGTGGATGTAGACGGTCTTCTGGCCGATGCCCAACTCACCGGCCACCTGCTTGGGTGCGCGACCTGCGGCCAGCAACAGGAAGACTTCACGCTCGCGTGCCGTCAATCGATGGATGGGATCGCGCGATTCGCTCGGCCGCTCGGCGCGACGCTTGCGCAGGTCGGAGCTGAGAAAACACTCTCCCTGCATCACCGCACGCAGGCCGGCGACCARTTCTTCGGGGGCCACGCCCTTGGTGACGTAGCCGCTCGCGCCGCGACGTAGGGCTTCGGATACATAGGGCTCGCCGTCGTGCATGCTCAGCACCACGATGCGGGTGTCCACGGCGACGCTGCGCAGATGCTCGATCAACGGCAGCCCGCTGCCATCGGGCAGCGAGAGATCGAGTGCCACGAGATGGGGACGACAGGTGCCGACCGCTTCGACCGCATCGTCGGCGCAGCGGCATTCCGCCACGACCTCCAGATCCGGTTCCAATTCGATCAGCCGCTTGAACCCCTCGCGGACAATGGCATGGTCATCGACCAGGACAATGCTGTACATGAACGCATGTATAGCAGCCTGCGGGGCGGTTGACGATCACCCTGCGCATGCGACCGGCCAAAAGCACGCCGGTGGCCGCGTAGACGCCCTCCCGACGCCATGTAACATCGACCGCATGCGACCTAAACACCCCGTGCTGCCCGGTTCCAGCCTCTTGCTCGGCATCGGCTATCTGCTGCTCTGGCTGCTGCTGTGGCCCACCGAGCAACCCTATTGGATGCTTCCCTACGGCCTGCGTTTCGGCGCACTGCTGCTGGCGCCCATGCGCATGTGGCCGTGGCTGCTCGGCGCGGAGTTTGCCGCCAGCGGGCTGATTTCCTATGTCCACCCGCAGCCGATGGGTTGGCATGGTTTCCTGCTCGGTGAATTGCCCGAGCCCCTCGTCGTCGCCATCTGCCTATGGCTGATGCGACGCGCGAACCTGCACGCCAGCCTGCGCGATCCCGAAGACGTGGCCCGCCTGCTGCTGTCAGCCGCCTTCACCGTGGCAGCCACCACGGCGACGGATGCGGTGCTGATGGCCTTGGTCCATGCCAGCCCCACCACCGAGCTGATGATGCAGGCGTTGGGCCAGGACCTGCTGGGCAACTACGTCGGCGTGCTGCTGGTGGTGCCGCTGCTGGTGATGCTGCTGCGGGCTCGGCTCGACAAGCGCGGCCTGGGGCGCCTGTTGATGGACGGCCTGCTGGTG
>NZ_JBFTRY010000360.1:0-1471 GCF_056399745.1 Dyella sp. 01N36 | reverse complement strand
GACCTGTCCTATGACGGCAACTCGCCGCCGCGCCTGCTGGAATACAACGCCGACACGCCCACGGCACTGTTCGAGGCGTCGGTGGCGCAGTGGTACTGGATGGAGGATGTCGCCAGCGACGCCGACCAGTTCAACTCCATCCATGAAGCGCTGGTCGAGCGCTGGGGCGGGTTGCCCAAGGCTTCGCACGTGCACTTCGCCGCGTGTTACGACAGCGCCGAAGATGCGCTGACCTGCGACTACTTGATCGATACATGCATGCAGGCCGGCCATCGCACCACCGCATTGGACATTGAGCAGATCGGCTGGTCAGGCAAGGATTTCATCGATCTGGACAACGCCCCGATCGAGCGGCTGTTCAAGCTCTATCCGTGGGAATGGATGCTGGCGGAGCCGTTTGCCGAGCACTTGCCGCAGACGCGCCTGCGCTGGTTCGAGCCGGCCTGGAAGATGGTGCTGTCGAACAAGGCGATCCTGCCGCTGCTATGGGAATATTTTCCCCATCATCCGAATCTGCTGCCCGCCAGCCGTCGTCGTGCGGATATTCAAGGCACCGTGGTGCGCAAGCCGTACTGGGGCAGGGAAGGCGCAGGCGTAGTGGTGCTGGGCCGGGACGATGCCGGTGGCCCGACTGCCGAGCCCTGCATCTATCAGGCATTCGCGCCGCTGCCGGTGTTCGATGGGCGACATGCGCTGGTGGGCTCGTGGGTGGTCGGCGATCGCGCCGTGGGCATGGGCATGCGCGAGGACGTCGACGCCATCACGCGCAACACCAGCTGCTTCGTGCCGCATCTGTTTCGCTGAGCCGTCGACCGCGGTGGTGCCTTATTCGCGCGGCGTGCTGAAGGTGCGCCGATAGTTGGCCGGCGATACGCGATAGGCGCGCTGGAATTGCTGCCGCAGCGTGACGGGCGAGCCAAGGCCGATGTCGGCAGCAATGCGTTCCAGCGGGCGCCGCGTGGTTTCCAGCAGGCGTTGCGCCTCCGCCAGTCGTTGCGACAACAACCAATCGCCGAAGCTGCCACCGGTCAATTGACGGAAGTGGCGGGTGAACGTGCGCCGGCTCATGGCGGCCTTGGCGGCGATGGCGTCCAGATCGTGCGCTTCGTGCAGATGGCGCTGCACATGTTCCAGCAGGCGCGCCATGCGGCGGTCGGCCGGCGCCTCGGCCACG
The DNA here is from genome assembly GCF_056399745.1 of Dyella sp. 01N36. Classification (NCBI taxonomy): domain Bacteria; kingdom Pseudomonadati; phylum Pseudomonadota; class Gammaproteobacteria; order Lysobacterales; family Rhodanobacteraceae; genus Dyella; species Dyella sp. 01N36. The sequence continues at coordinate 297 of NZ_JBFTRY010000360.1, read as the reverse complement.
GGTTTCTCGATGAATTGCGCTTGCCCGCCGCGCCGCACCGGCGGCACCACCATGCGGCGCGCAATGCGATTGGCGACTTCGGCGCCCAGCAGCTGGCGCACCAGGTGCAGGCAGCAGTCGATGCCGGCCGCCGCGCCGGCGGAGGTGACGATATTGCCTTCGTCGACGTACAGCACGTCGGCGTCCACCTGGATCTTTGGAAACTGTTCCATCATCGGCTCCGCCCAGGCCCAGTGGGTGGTGGCGCGGCGGCCGTCGAGCAGGCCGGCATGGGCGAGCACATACGCGCCCATGCAC
>NZ_JBFTRY010000359.1:0-1480 GCF_056399745.1 Dyella sp. 01N36 | reverse complement strand
ACATCGACGCGCTGAAGGCGAAGACCGAGATCAAGATTGCCGCCGATCGCATGTAAGCGAGTTGCCGGCAGACAGAACAAGGGCGACCCATGGTCGCCCTTTTTTTATGAGGTGACGGCGCGTGATGCGGGCGCCGTCAACGAGCCCGGCTTCAACCCGGTGCGCTGATCTTCAGCACCTGTCCGGGCTTTACCACCGCGCCTTGCAAGTGGTTCCACAGTTCCAGCTGCTTGATGTCCACCGAGTAGCGACGCGCGATGGACCACAGGCTCTCGCCGGATTTCACCGTGTGGGTGCGTTTGGTTGAATTGGCCTTGCCCGATGCTGCGCTGCTGTCGTCATCCTGATCGGCCGCGCTCAGTGCCGCGCCCAGGGGCGGAAGCGTCGCCGTGCCCGGCACGGTCTGGGCATTTGCGTTGCTCTGTGCCGACAGCGAATTGCGGAACTGCTGCACCTTGTTGCTCGGCAGCATCAGATAGGGCGAGGCGTTGGTGTCGACCACGCCATTGCGAAACGCCGCATTCATGTCTTTCAGATCATCGGTCGACATGCCGGCATGGCTGGCAGCGCGAGCGATCGGCATGGAGTTGTCGATGTCTACCTTGACCAGCCGCTGCTCGGAGGGCAGCGTCGGCAGGCTGACGTTGAAGCGATCGGGTTCGCGGATGACGCAGGCGATGGCGAGCAGCTTGACCAGATGCTCGCGCGTCACCGGCTTCACCGGCATCTTCGGGATCACCGGTTCGTCAGGCGGCGCGCCATGTTGGCTCACTACGCGCTTGATGCCGAACTCGCCTGCATTGAACGCATAGTCCACCAGTCGCCAGTCGCCGAGGTCGTCGTGATAGCGGCTTAGCAGCGCCATGATGGCGTCGGTGGCTGCGGGTACATCGAGGCGGCCGTCGAAGTTCCGGTCGACGCGTATGCCCATGGCATTGGCCGTGGACGGCATGATCTGCCACATGCCCGAGGGCATGCCTTTGCCGCCGGAGATCGGGCGATATTGGCTTTCGACCCAGGGAATCAGGGCAAATTCGCCGGCCACGTTGTGTCGCGCCGCCACCTGTTGCACATAGGCCAGGCGCGGAGCGGCGGCCGCGATCTGATCTTCGAAGCGCTGCGGGTTGCTGGTGTAACGGCGAGCCCACGCGACGATGTTCGGGTCGGCATCGCAGTCGGCCATGGCGAAACTGTTGCGCAGGTTCTGCCAGATATTTCCATCATCCACCACGTTCGCTGCGGCAGGCGCCGGCGCCGGGCGAATGGTGGTGCCGTGCGAGGATCCGGTTTGCGGTGCCGGCGTTGGAGCGGGAGTCGGCGGCGCCTTCTGCGCGGGGCCGGTAGCGCACGCCGCCAGGAAGACCGACGTGGCGAGGGGCAGGGGACGCAGGCGGCGGCTGATCTTCATCCGGTAAACACGTCCTTGTTGGCCCGCAACGCCGCAAAACGCGCCACGCGATCGCCGGCCACGCCATGGCGT
>NZ_JBFTRY010000358.1:0-1503 GCF_056399745.1 Dyella sp. 01N36 | reverse complement strand
GACGCAATCAATTACGCCGCACAGCCCCGACGGAATAGGCTGTTAGGGGTAGCCATGCAGCGATGACGCGAGGTCATAAAAACGCACGGCGATGCTTGCACCGTAAAAGTGATACACGCCTGTTACAGGTGCGATCCGTCGCGGCGGTTTCAGGGTGCCTGGAAGGCGAATAGCCAGAGGATGGCGCCCTGTGCCGGCGAGTCGTTCCAGGTCACCGAGTAGGTGCCGGCCTTGTCCACCTGCTTGATCGCCACCGCGCATTGCACACCGCTGTTGGGCGGCAGGTGCAGGTAGCTGTCGATCACCTTGAAGCCGTCGCCGGGGACGGCGCTCATGTTGTAGATGTAGGCCTCGCCCAGCCACACGGCCACCAGCGTGGCAGGCCCGGTGGTGGTGACCGTGCCGCTGGTGAGCGTCGTGTTGGTGGTGTCGGGACCGCCGGTCATGCCTTGCCACGCACGCGTGAGCTTGTTGGCGGCGCGGGCCGTTACGCCGGGCGTGGGGTAATTCTGTGCCACGTCCTGCAGCTTGCCGGCCTGGACGATTTCGATGAACGGAATGGTGATTTCGCCGTTCGGCGAACCGGCTTTGAGCACCTGAACGGTATGGCGTTTGCCGCCATGGGCGCCGATGGCGATATAGGCGCGCGCATTGAAGCGGCCGTCGTAGCCGTTGTACGTGACCGCGTCGCCCACCCGTTTCCAGGTATTGGCATAGCTGTCGGTGGGTTCGGCGTCGTTGTCCGCGTGGCCGGCCACCAGTACCAGCAGCGAGCTGCCGGCATCCTGCGTGTGTATCGCCGAAGTAACAGCCGGCGAGCTGCCGTCACCTTCGGACTGGTTGAGCATGGTGTGTGCGCCAAGCGCGGGCGGGTGCTGCATGGTCGACACCACATCGTCGAGGGTGGCCCAGGCGGGCAGGGCGACAACCAGCAGCATCGCCAGCAGAGCCGCGCGCGCGGGGCGCGCACGCGCAGATAACAAGGAGAAACCTGCGTGCATGGGTGCATTCTCCTGTCGCATTGGATTGATATTGTGATTCGTGATAGGTCGTGTCAAGCTCGGGGTCACCTGTCGAATGGACGGCCAAACGACGCGACAAGGTGACCGGCGCGAGCCACACGCAGTCCTCGCGCAACGATAGTCAGGCGCCATGGTTGGGGACAGTGGTGACGCACGAGACCGATTTTCTCGACCTGTACCGACGGCTGGGTTTGAACCCCGGTTGCGGGCTGGACGAGTTGAAGCAGKCGTACCGGCGGCATGTCGGGGCGATGCATCCCGACCGCCACGCCGGGCGCCCTGCCGACGCGCGCATGGCGTCGCGCCTGCAGCGGCTCAATGCGCAGTACGGCGCGGCCATGGATTTTCATCGCCGCTACGGGCGCCTGCCCGGCGCACCGCAAAGCTCGGCGTTTACCACCATGTCCGGCAACCGCGACCTGTCCGGCACGGTGCGGGAGATGCCCGATCCGTTTGCCGCGCGTCGAACCGCGGCGGCCGC
>NZ_JBFTRY010000357.1:0-1526 GCF_056399745.1 Dyella sp. 01N36 | reverse complement strand
GCCCGATCGGCCCGTCGTCGCACTGCCGGGCGAATGCCTCCCGTCTCGGAAAGAATCCGTCGCACCGAAGAATGGTATCGATCGAACAGGCGAGCGATCTGATGAAGTGACTCGCCACGTTGCCAGCGGTCCCACATCAGGCCGATCTGGGATTCGCTGTAATAGATCTTCGGTCGTTGGGACATCTTGCAACACTCCCGCTGCTCGCGCAGTCTTTAGTGTGTTGCAACGACCGGCTGAATCCGCAACCCATAGCAGTCTCTTGGCAGAGCTGAGCTTCGGTTACCCTTGAACTATGAAAATGGGCCAAACCGAAGAGTATGCTGTAGGGACCTGCCTGGTGAGGGTATGCGTGACCCGCATAGATCTTCCGGGTAGAGAGGGTTGGATAGGGTCCTGGGAGATTTATCGACTTCCCTGGAATTCAAGGAAGTCTCCTCTTCGTGTTGGCGACACAGACGTTCAGACAGCTAAGAGCTTGGCTCTTGGCATGGCCAAAACGATTGCCATCTCGGTTGCGCGCTCCATTTGAACGCTCCAAGGGCGCCACCCGAACCAGACGTTTGATAGATTGCGATCTTGAGCGCTTTCTAGAGATCAGACAAAGAAAGTATGGATGCCCGCCTCCTAACGCTGATCCATGAATATCTGGCCGCGACAAAGTCAGCCGTGGCGCTCATGGTCAAGTCCGGCATCTCGTTGCCATCTAGCAATCTCGAGTGGGCATCGAATCGACTGCCCAGTTCGGGGATGTTGGAGGGAGGCATCCGCTATCGAAAACATGGATACGGCTGCGAGGTATTTTTCCCCAGCGGAAGCGTTGACTTCGACTTCGGCGTCGATGGAGAGTACGACGGCTTTGATCCCTGGCGCCTTAAGTCCTTCACTGAAGGCCGGCTTTCCGAATACGGCTTCGCTTCTGAAGAAGAACTGGATGATCTGTTCGTAGCGGCAGTTCGGTCAGTGGCCGTGATCTATTCCGGGCGAACCCTCTACTACCTTCGATGCCGTCTCTCGTCGATCAGCTGATCAAGAGGAACAACACGATCGCCATGGTTCTCGCGGTCTACGCGCTCCGCCGTCCCTCTCAACATGTCGGCTTCCGTCCCGAGGTGGACATCGAGCGCCTTCTTACCGCTTAGGTGCCAGCCTTTGCGGCTATTTTTATCAAGTGGCCGATGATCTTTGTTTGAGACAAGGGCTCATATCGATCCTTAAGCACTTCGAGTGCATCAACTGTTTCCTTGTCGAGCCACAAACCCATTTGGCGGCCACCCTGTTGATTTCCGCCGAAAACTGAGCCGGGCTTTTCATCGAAAAGTGAGCCACCCGTTTGTGCGTCAGGTTAGCTCAGGTGATAGATGAAGGTGAGGTTTAGCGCTCCTTTCCGGTGTCCGTAACGTGGTTTCTGAAGCGGTAACTGTCGTTGCCGGTTTCCAGGATGTGGCAGCGATGCGTAAGGCGGTCGAGCAACGCGGTGGTCATCTTGGCATCGCCAAAGACGCTGGCCCACTCGGCGAAGCTGA
>NZ_JBFTRY010000356.1:0-2319 GCF_056399745.1 Dyella sp. 01N36 | reverse complement strand
GTCCGCTTCACGCCCTGAGCCGTTCCGTCAACTATCCGACGAAGTCAGCCCGGCGAGCAAGGGCGAGCCACGACGCTGCAAGGCCATAAGGTAGCGCGACTCATCGTAGGGCGTGTGGGACAGCCAGCATCGATGCAGGATGCGGATCCATTTGAAGGCCAACGCACGCACAGCGACCTGATGCGGACTGCCCTTGGCGCGCTGCTGGCGATAGAAGGCGCCGGCCCAGAAGGACTTGTTGATGGTCTGCGCGGCCCACTCCACGAAGGTCTGGCGCACGAAGGTCGGGCACTGCCAACGCCAGTGCACCCAACTCTTCTTGCCGCTGCGCTGCGTCACCGGCGCAACGCCCGAGTAGCGCTGCAACTGATCGGCACGAGCAAAGCGTTCGCGTTGTTCGCCGAAGGCGGCCAGCAGGCGCGGCGCGAGGATCGGGCCACTGCCTGGCAAGGCATGGAACAGCGGGTAATCGGGGAGCGTGGGCGCCAAGGCGGCGATCTCCTGATCGAAGCGATCAATGGCGCGTAGCGCGACCTGCAGTTGCTCGACCAAGGCGATGRCCAGTAGTCGGTGCGTGGTGATGACCGCCGGGTCGTCCGTCAGTGGTAGCGCCGTTCGGATCGATTGCACGCGCTCGGCAATGAGTTTGGCGGAGCGCACATTGTGCTCACGGAAGAACGCCTCGAGCGTGGCCACGCGCGCGTGCTTGGCCTGCTTGAGCGTGGGCCAACGCAGGAAGAAGTCACTGAAGACCACCGTGTCGTGCTGCTCAAACCAGTCCAAAACCTGCGGGTAATACTGCTTGAGCGTGTTGCCAAGACGATTGACCAGGCGCTTCCTGTCGTCAACTAGCAACCGCCGCTGCTCGACCAGAAAGCCCAGCGTACGCATCGCCACGCTCTGCGGCTTGAGTGGCGTAAAGCGGTGCGGATAGCGCTGCATCAGATCCAGCGCAAGCTGCGCATCGGTCGGATCATCCTTGGCCCGACTCGGCGTGAATGCTTCGCGATACTTGGCGAGCAAGGTCGGGTTGATCGGGAACAGCACCAGAAAATCGTACTTCTGCAGGGCGTACACCACCGGCCCCTTGGCCAGCTCCAAGGCGATGGCGATGCGCCCGCCAAAGCGCTGATGTATCCCGTGCGCCCAGGCCTCGATCGCCGCGTGCGTCAGCTGTCGAGACGTGCGTGCCCGAGCTCGGCGAAGTCGATATAGAGAGCCGACCAGGCGGCGTTCCCTGAGGATTCGTTGAGGAGCTCAAGCGCACCGGCAAGCTCGAAACCAAAGCGGTGAACATCGCATGTTTGGGTCGAAATGTTCGTAGCTAGCCGGTGCAAGTCCCGCCCTCGCGACCAGCTACCTGGCCGCCGTGACATGGTCACTGAGAACGGGGCGGAGTACCTATATCGGGTCGAAAGCGGACGCTTTCCAACAAGGTGTCACTCTACTTTGAAGGATCGCTCGGCAGCGAAATCAAGCAGCGTTCCATCCTCTCGAAAAGTGAGGCCGTATCAGGCACGAAGCCATCCTCATCAGCCCAGGCCGCCACCTCGAATCCCATCCAAAGACTGTCCAGCTCTCTAATCAGGGGGTAAGGCATTCCCTCTAGCGCGTGCCCGTCGCTCTTGATCGTTTGGGCCAACGATTGAAGCGGTAACGCACCTGCACGCGCGGATGCCAGCGCCATCTGCATGTGCTCTATCAGCGCCCGATTGGACATTTCGCACCCCCTTGATTACGTCCGCTATGGATCGGAAGCGGACCCTTCAATCACTATCGGCCTCTGAGCTTCGTCCATCAAGCGGAACATCGCAGTTGACGCATTTGGGAGAGAGGCCGCTCCAGTACCACGAGCAGTAGAACAACTGCTTGCACCGCGGGCACGTACTAAACGACCAAGCAACCACAGGAACGATCATCAATCCCAGGGTTACAAGCGCGACGCACGGAAACAGTTTGGGCGAGATCGCTGACGCCAGGGCGAAGATCAGAGGGGCGCAGAGCATGGTGCCGATGGCAAACTTTTTCCTTTGCCTTATCCGCACAAGCCCGCCCACGATGGCCGGAGAATGGACTGCGGCCGGTTTCACAGACACCGGGTTTAGGTGGGATGATGAAGCCGGAGGTGGTTTATGGGAACACGAAGGACGTTCAGTCGCGAGTTCAAGCTTGAAGCGGTGCGACTGGTTAACGAGCGCGGTGTAGCGGTGACGCAGGCGGCCCGTGATCTGGGGCTGCATGAGAACGTGCTGCGCAAATGGGTACGAGAGCTGGTGGCCGATCCGCAGCAGGCGTTTCCCGGGCAAGGGCAGATGAAGC
>NZ_JBFTRY010000355.1:0-1616 GCF_056399745.1 Dyella sp. 01N36 | reverse complement strand
GCGATGCGCTGGCGATGATCGACGCGCGCCACCCAGGCCTCATCGCGCGCTTCGGCGGTCATGCGATGGCCGCCGGACTGAGCCTGCGCACCGAGGACTATCCACGCTTCGCCGAGGCCTTCGACACGATTGCACGCGAGTGGCTGGACGACGATCAGCTGCAGGCCGTGCAGCACACCGACGGCGAATTGCCCGTTGGCGCGGCGACCCTGGAACTGGCGCGTCAGCTGCGCGCTGCGGGCCCCTGGGGTCAGGCATTTCCCGAGCCGGTATTCGACAACGTATTCGAATGCGCGAGCTGGCGCGTGATGGGCGAGCGGCATCTGCGGCTGAGCCTGCGCGATCCGCGCGATGGCTCGGTGCACGATGCGGTGATGTTCAATGCCTACGAGGGCACGCCACCGCCGGCGGTGTTGCGAGCTGCCTACGAGTTGGTCATCAATGACTGGCAGGGTCGCGAGAGCGCACGCTTGCTGTTGCGCTACCTCGAGCCCGTCTGAGCAAGCGTGCGATGCCTCAACGCAGATCGAGGTAACGCAAGAGTGCGTGGTTCGGGCTGGACGAAAGTGCATGGACCGGCGAGCTCGGTGCCGCCTTCCATGCATAGCGTATGCGTATCGCCAGCACGGCGGTGCGCATGGCCTTGATGTTGCGGCCCAGAAACCGGCACCACGGGTGCTCGAGCGCGGCCAGGTTATCTGCGGTGGGGACGGCCGATACGTGCATGGTAGGCACGCAGGCCCGGCGGGCTTTTCGGCTGGGGCGCTGCTTTTTCCGATTCGCACGACTGTGGACGTCTATACGTGCTGTGCCCGCAGGGCGTCACCGCGCCACTGGCTGGGCGTCTTGCCGGTGAGGCGCTTGAACACGGTGGTGAAGTGCGCCTGCGTGTGGAAGCCCACCTCCAGCGCCACATCCAGCATCGAGCGCGGCATCTCGGCGATCAGCTGCTTGGCGTGCTCCATGCGGCACAACAACAGGTAGTGATGCGGACGGAAACCGGTGGCTGCGCGGAACTGGGCGGCGAAGTGCATCGGTGACAAGCCCGCCGCAGCGGCCATGTCGTTTAGCGTGATGGATTCGGACAGGTGCGCCTTCACATAGTCGTCTACGCGCTGCAGGCGCCATTGCGGCAGCACGGTTTTCTTCACGGCGCAGGCCAGCGGTGCAGCGGCCGCGCGCAGATGGCGCAGGCGATCGACGATGAGCTCCAGCACCTGCGTGGCCAGCGCGTGCTCGCGGCTTTCGCCGTGCATTTCCAGCAGGGTGCGGGCCAGCTGTAGTAGCAAGGCATCTTGCGCCGGTCCCATCGAGAAGCAGGCGCGGCTGGCTTCATCGGCGGACCAGAACAGCTGCACGGGCAGTTCCACATACAGCGCACGGCAGTTGCCCGGGCATTGCACGCTGACCGATTCGCCGGGGCGGCTCACGTAGTAGGAGCCCGCATCGCAGGCGCGCTCCTGAAGGTCGTGGGCGTCGCTATGCAGTGACAGGTGGGCGTCGTCGAGCAACAGCAGCACCGCATAGGCGTCCTGTGGCGTCCTGGCCTCCCAATGGGTGGCGCCCGAACCCTGGTGGCTCCAGATGGAGGCCTTTGCCTGCGTCATGCGTGGGTC
>NZ_JBFTRY010000354.1:0-1619 GCF_056399745.1 Dyella sp. 01N36 | reverse complement strand
GCTGCGGGCGTTATAGGCCATTCTCTTTGGGTTACTTTTCTCTTGGGCCAGCAAGAGAAAAGTGACTCGGTCGGCGGCAGCCGATCGAAACGCCCGCCGCGTAGGCGGCACTCTGGCCTCGACGCGACAATCGAAGCGCAAAGTCACTGGATTCCTGCGTTCGCAGGAATGACCAGCAAGACCAGATACCCGCCCGCGCCGGGATGACGAGCCCACAACCAAAACCAAAAATCGCGCCCACTTTGCAGCCTGGGTTCACCAGCCCACCTCACCACGCGCTTATACTCACGTCTCAAACAGGGACGAGTCGTCGTAGCGTGAAGCTCCCACTGCCCACATCCAGCCGTCATCAGGACGCCCAATTCGGGGGCGCACCCTAGTGGGACTCGCCCTCACCCCTGAAATGATCCTGGTGCTGGGGCTGGTGGGCTTCACCATGCTGATGTTGGTGCTGGAGTGGATCCGCGCCGACATGGTGGCCCTGCTGGTGGTGGTCGTGATCGGCCTCACCGGGCTCATCCCTTCCGATCGCGTGTTCAACGGCTTCGCCGGTAACGCCGTTATCGCGATCATCGCGATCATGATCATGGGCGCGGGCCTGGACCGCGCCGGCGTACTCACGCTTACCGCCAGCTTCGTGATGCGCATGGCGCGTGGCGTGGAATCGCGCCTGGGCCTGGTCATCAACCTGGTCACCAGCCTGTTCAGCGCTGTGATTCCCAGCCAGGCGCTGGCCGCGTTGATGATTCCCGTCACCAGCCGCCTTGCCGCGCGCACCGGCGTGCCGATCTCGCGCCTGCTGCTGCCGATGGCGTTCTGCATCCTCACCGCCACCAATACCACGCTGATCGCCAACTCGCCGCTGATCGTGCTGAACGACCTGGTCGCCAGTTCGAACGCGAACCTGCCCGCCGGCGCGCACACGATTCCCAAGTTCGGCCTMTTCAGCGTCACGCCCGTCGGCCTGGTGCTGGCGCTCACCGGTGTCGCGTTCTTCTACTTCTTCGGCAAGAAACTACTGCCCGAGCGCGAAGACGAACGACTCAAGGTGACCCCGGGCCGCACGGAAAGCTACTTCGCCGACACCTATGGCATCGTCGGCGAAACAGCAGAGCTCACGGTCACGGCCGAAAGCCCGCTGGTGGGCATGAGCATCGGCGAAGTCGAGCAGCTGTACGGTGCGCCACTGATCCTCGCCATCAAGAGCGGCAACGATGCGCGCATGGCGCCACCGGCGGATCACGTGATCTGGGTGGGCTCGGTGCTCGGCGTCCTGGGCCCGCGCGACCAGCTCAACCAATTTGCCAACAACCAGCTGTGCAAACTCTCGCCGCGCATGCGGCAGTTGGGCGAGCTGTTCAACCCGTCGCGTGCGGGTATTTCAGAAGCGGTGATTCCGCCGAGCTCGCGCTTCCTCAAACAGACCGTGGGCGACCTGCGACTGCGCAAGCGTTACGGCATCTCGGTGCTCGCCGTGAATCGCGGCGACCAGGTGTATCGCGACGACGTGCGCTCGGTGAGTCTGCGCGCGGGCGACACGCTGGTGCTGCACTCGAGCTGGCGCGACCTCGTGCTGGCCAGCGAAGACCGCGACCTGGTGATCGTCACCGACATTCCGA
>NZ_JBFTRY010000353.1:0-1675 GCF_056399745.1 Dyella sp. 01N36 | reverse complement strand
GTGGCGAAGTGATCTGCTTGCGGCACGTACACGGTGCGCTCTCCCTTTGGCAGGCTCCAATTGCTGATCGAATCACCAGCAATCTTCCACGCCTTGGTCCAGGAGTTCAGATCGGTCACTTCGAACGTGCTTGCGGTGGTTGTCAATGCGAATTGCCGCGGCGACTTGACCACCTCGCAAACATTGTCGCCCCAGGTGCCGCGATCGCGACGACGAAGAGCAACTTCGGCCACGGCGTACTGGCCGAGGGTCGATTCACTGCGTGCCTCGAGATACACCGTCGTGGCCAGGCAGGTCTGGTCCGCGAGGGGCTGGGGTAGCACGGACGCTAACCACAACAGCATGGAAAGTTTCATTGAGTCTGCCTCCAACGTGCTGTACGCGTGAGGTCGGTACTGCTGACTTCACGCGCCGTTGCGGTGGACGGGCGGGCAGGCCGTTCCACCTGGATTGATCGCCGCGACCGAAACTTGTGGTCAGGCGGTTTGCCACGGGATTGTGGCCAGTCGAGCGGCTGTTCCGGTGCCGCTCAAAACTTGTGGTGCTGCAAGGGCATAGATCGGGTACTAAGGACCGCGTTGCCTGCAACGTCAGCCGCGCCAAGGGGCGGCATTGGATACACCGACATCTCTGTCGGGTCGCGCTGATCCGGACCCCTCCGGTTCGTCGCGTATGTGGACACCCAGGGCAGTGGGTGTCTATCGAATTGGTTGGCGAGACTAGTGGCCGATTTCTGATCTGGCAAGTGCCTCGCAGTTCAGGTTCACGTCACACTCACATTGCCGTCTCGCTTCGTGAATCTTTGCGCCTGTTTGTTTCATCATGCAGACCAACTCTGCACGACATGCAAACGAATGCCTTCGTCAGTGTCGATACGCGATGCATCGTCAAGCGAATTCATTAGACCATCGTCTATGACTGCAAGCGCTCGAAAGGTTGCATCGTCATTCGCCACATYGAGCAATTGAATGCTGTTGTCACCGTTACGGTGCAGCACGGTGCCCCCGCTCACAAACTGCGACAATACGACGCAATGCATATGCCGCTTGTGCCCGCCGCGATAGTGCAGGCGCGCCACGATTTCCTGGCCGGGATAGCAGCCTTTGTCGAACGCAACCGCTTGCAGACGCTCGAGCGAAATAGCGGGCGGCAGCAACGCGCCCAATGCGTCATTCGGCAACCACGGCCAGCCTGCGCGAACTTGCAGCGCTCGCCACGCATCATCGGCAACCGCGGCGCCGACGATCACGCTGTGATCACCGCAACCGAACACGTACGCATCACCTTCACGATGCACGGCGTACGTCGTGAGTGCTGCGCCGGTGGCAAGTGCGCGCGGATCGGGCACGCTCAGTTTGACCTTGGAGCGAAACACGAAGCGTTGCAGCGATGCCGCCATCGACGATGCATCGCCGCCGCGCAACAGCAGCAGCAACGAGTCATCGGCAATACATGCGAGCTGGAACAAGGCAAGCACGCGGCCCTGGGCATCGAGCCACGCGCTGAACTGCCAGTGGCCGACGGCAAGCGACTGGACATCGCTGGTGAACTGGGCTTGCGCAAAGGCCGCGGCGTCGGTGCCTTCGATCAACAGGGTCTGGGCGGAGAGGTCGGTAGGCATAAGAAGGGGAGGTAAGGGCGGGCAGGGGAAGTCACAAGGGCCGCTGCCCTACTG
>NZ_JBFTRY010000352.1:0-1689 GCF_056399745.1 Dyella sp. 01N36 | reverse complement strand
CTCCTGGGAGGTTCCACTCGCGACCATGAAAAAGGCCGCCAGTGGTGGCTGGCGGCCTTTTTTTGGAATGGTGTCTTGTCGTTACGACAGTCGAGACCAACCCTCCGCCAGCGGCATCGGATAGCCGTAATACCAAAAATACTGGCGGGCGGAGTGGGAGGTCATGGGTGTTAGAGATAACACAGGATTTTCGCGTGTGCAAAGGATGCATGTGAAACCAAGCATTACACTGGTCAGCATGTCGTCACCTTGGAATCTCCTTACCCGCCCCGCCCGCGAGCCCATCCGACGCTGGGTGCTGAGCGCATTTCCTCGCGGTGGCGGCGGCCATGTGGACTACGATCATCCGATAGGCGATCCCGGGCTTTTTGGCCCCGACAGTGCCACCTGGCGTGTGCATTCGGATTTTCCGGGCATGCTCGCCGGCGGTCTTGCGGCGCTGATGCTGCAGACCTTGCATCCGCTGGCGCTCGCCGGTGTATGGGATCACTCGAACTTCCGCGACGACCTGATCGGCCGCCTGCGTCGCACGACGTCATTCGTCAGTGGTACGACGTATGCGCCGGCCGACCAGGCGCAGGCCTTGATCGAACGCGTGAGGCACATTCACTCGCAGGTAAAGGGTACGGCGGAAGATGGGCGACCCTATGCGGCCGACGATCCGCATCTGCTGACTTGGGTGCATGTCACTGAGGCCTATAGTTTCCTGCAGGGCTATCGGCGCTACAGCCATATCGCGATGCCGGCAGGCGCGGCCGACCGCTACTACGACGAGGTGCGTCGCATCGCCGAGGCGCTGGGCGCGCGCGACGTGCCGGCATCGGAAGCGCAGATCACTGCTTATTTCCGGCGCGTACGCCCTGATCTTCGTTTCACCGAACGCTCGCGTGCCGTGCTCGATGTGTTGTATCGCGTGCGCCTGCCGGTACCGGTGGCGGGATTGTCGCGTGATGTCTTTCTGCAGGCAGGCGCCGCTTTGCTGCCGCCGTGGGCCGACACCTTGCTGGAGCGCACGCCGCTGCAGCGCGCGCAATCGCGACTGGCTGCGCGGGCTCTGTGGTCGGTGGCGCCGGTCTTTCGCATGGCGCTGCATGACGGCATAGGCAGCCATGCGTGCATGCGTGTCGGCGTGCCCACCGACACGCTGCAACACTGGCGCTGATTCAACCCTGCTCCATCGCGGCGTCGTAGCGCCGCTGCATTTCTTCGGCGCTCACCTGCTCGATCTCGTGGCCTACCAGCCACTCGTGACCGAAGGGATCGCGCACGGTGCCGCCGCGTTCGCCGTAGAAGAAATCAGTGGCCGGCCTGACCAGATAGCCGCCTTTTTCGACGGCGCGCGCGAGTACCGCATCGGCATTGTCCACATGCAGATGGATCGACACGCTGGTCCCGCCGATGCTCTGCGGACCCACGATGCCATGCTCGGGGTATTCGTCCGACAGCATCAGCACCGAAGGGCCCATGGCCAGTTCGGCATGTCCGATGCGGCCGGTGCCAGGCTCGTCCAGACGCATCTTGAGGGTCGCACCGAACACTTCCTGGTAGTACGCCAACGCGGCCTCGGCGTTGCGCACGCGCAGATAGGGAAACATTTCCTTGATGACGGGTGGCTTGGTGGTATTCATCGGGGGCTCCCAGGGCAGGACAGGCGGCCCGGACACTATGCCCTCCGGCACGTCGTCGTCT
>NZ_JBFTRY010000351.1:0-1722 GCF_056399745.1 Dyella sp. 01N36 | reverse complement strand
GTTTTCGCACTGCAAGGATGGCCCCTTGCCCCGCGCGTCGGCCGACGCAGTGCGCGCGCTGATGGCGTCGGAGTTGCGGCCCTGGGACGTGCGCTGGAACGAAGACTTCCTCGACGTGCAGCGTTCGCTGCGCGAGATCGGCGCCACCTTGCTCGGTGTCGACGCGCAGGACATCAGCCTGGTCACCTGCACATCCACCGGGCTGGAAGTGGTAGCGCTGGGTTATGCGTGGCAGGCGGGCGACGAGGTCGTGATTCCCGCCGGCGAATTCCCGAGCAATCGACTGCCGTGGCTGGCGCTGGCCGGCAAGGGCGTGACGTGTACGGAAGTGGAGCTGTGGGCCGGCCAGCTTGCCCAGCCGTCTGTCGCGCCCGATGCGCAGATCGAACCGGAGCAGCGTTTGCTGGATGCGATCACGCCGCGCACGCGCGTGATGGCGGTTTCGTGGGTGCGTTACCAGGATGGCATCCGCCTCGACCTGGAAAAACTCGGTCGCGGTTGTCGCGCACGCGGCGTGCATCTGGTGGTCGATGGCATCCAGGGCGCGGGCACCGTCGCGACCTCGTTCGAGGGCATCAGTGCGTTTGCCAGTGGCGGGCACAAGGGTTTGCTCGGCATGCAGGGGCAGGGGTTGCTGTGGACCGAGCGGAGCTTCCGTCAACAGCTCGTACCGCTGGGCACCTGGCTTTCGGCACCGGATGATTTTTCGCAGAGCGGCGCGCAGGCGCAGAACGATGCGCTGTGGGCCACCGACGGTCGGCGCCTGGAAGCAGGCAGCCCGTCGATCGTGTCATGTGCGGCGCTGGCGTCGTCCATTCGCCTGCTGGTGGAAAGCGGCGGCGCGGTCAGGCTGCAGGCGCACATCGCTGGCTTGCAGCGCGCCTTGCTGGCCGCTCTGGCGGCAAACGCAGCGTGGGTTGCTGAAGCACAGCGACTGGATGAACTCCTCAACGCAGGCAGGTTGGGATCCATCTTGTCGTTCGCTGTTCCGGCGGAACGTTGCGAACGCTTGCTGCGTGCCGCCGACGCGCAAGGCATCAGCACCAGCACACGCGAGGGCTATCTGCGCATTGCCCTGCATGGGTGGCATGACACGAGAGACATCGAACGCTGCGCACAATGGTTGACTGCGCATTAGGCTGCGGCGCAACCGAGCCGTTTTACGGAGCCGAAGCTATGAATGAATGGCAATCGGCTTACTCGACCATGGCGGAAGTTGCCGCCACGTTGAGCGGGCTGCTGTTTGTTTCGCTATCCATGAAGCTGCATGCCGTCACCGGCGAGCACCGCGGGTGGATGTTGCTGGTCGCCAAGCGCAGTTTTTTCGACTTTCTGGCGGTGCTTGGGATCGCGCTCCTTCTGTTGATTCCCGCAGGTTCGCTGGTTTTCGTCGGCTGAACCGCTTTGTTGATCGCGACGGCCCGCATCGCCTGGCATGTCAAGCATTTGCGCGGTTATCGCAGCGCCGACGCGTTCAGGACCTCACTCACCGACTACTTCGTGCCGATGCTGGCCACGCTCATGCTTGCCTCGGCAGGCGTGGCGTTGCTGCGTTCCTCCACCATTTCGCCCAAGCTCATCTACGCCGCTGCCATTGCGTTGCTTTACGGGGCGTGCCAGAACGCGTGGCGTTTCTTGTTCAATAGCCGTGCCGGTTCTCGCCGCAATGTTCGATCGGGGAGTGAACCTTGGGGGAGCAGTGCCGACGCTGCTCCCGGTGAC
>NZ_JBFTRY010000350.1:0-1733 GCF_056399745.1 Dyella sp. 01N36 | reverse complement strand
GGCAATGGTCTCATCGGCAGTGCACTGCCGCCCTTGCTCGAGGCCGTCAGGCGGGAAGGGCGCCGTGTGCTGTGGGTGGCCGATCCCATGCATGGCAATACCGAAACCACCTCCAATGGGTATAAGACGCGCCGTTTCGACAATATCCGGGGCGAGCTGGACCAGGCCTTCGATATCCATGCGGCCTCGGGAACGCGACTGGGCGGCGTGCATCTGGAATTGACCGGCGAAGACGTGACCGAATGCATGGGTGGCGCCCGCGATCTCAACGAGGCGGATCTTGATCGCGCCTACAAGTCCATGGTCGACCCGCGGCTCAACTACGAGCAGTCGCTGGAGCTGGCCATGTTGATCGTGCGCAAATCCGTCGGCTCGTCGCCGCGCTGACCGGCTGTGCGCGTGAACCTGCAAAAAAAGATGTGAAAAACAGCGCCCGGCCCCGTCGCCGGGCTTTGTTTTTGCATGGAGAACGGCAAAGGCCCGCGACTGCCGCGATGCAGCGCGTTGCGTAGGACGTTTCCTGCGACAATCGGCGACTCGCTGACGGCCCGATCTCACCGCTCCGCAACGCCTGGACCGGTCTCACGCGTTTATTGAAACAGGGGTTTGGCACCACTCGATGGGCACGGCAACGAAAGAATACGGCGACGCAGGGAAACGTGCGGCGCTCCACGCAAAGCTTCGCCAGGTCGGCGTTGTCGTCGCTTATGCGGTGGGTTTCTCGCTGCTCAAGGAAATCTCCACTTCCCACTGGAACATGATTGCCGGCCTGCGCCTGCTGTGTCTGCTGGTGGTGCCGTATCGCTACTGGCCGGCCATGATCATCGGCGAGACGATCCCCCTGATCGGGCTGGGTTGGGCCTACCATGACCGTTTTGGAACACTCTGGGCACTTTCGGTCACTGTGTCGCCGATGCTGGTGACCGCACCGGTCATTGCCTGGTGCCGGCGCCGCGTGCCTGTGTGGGCGGACGGCCGGGTGAACATCGCCGCGATCATGACCTGCATTCTTGCCGGCAGTACCGTCAGCGCTCTGGTCAATAGCGCTTCGTTTGCCACGATGACGTTCCGGGCAAGCGAAAAACCTCATCCGCTGACGGTGCACACGGTGCTCGAGTATTTCCTGGGCAGTTACCTTGGTGCGCTGACCCTGGTTCCGCCAGTATTCGCCTGGCTGAGTTGGTCGGGTCGGCAGGTGGTGGGTGTCCCCTCGATTAAGCGAGAGGCATTGATCGATTGCCTCAAGGGCGTGGTGCCGTCGCTGCTGCTGCTGATCTGGCTGGCCTCGACCCAGCTTGGCGATGAGGTGGTGGCCGTCGCCCGCATGGCCATGTTCCTGCCGGTGGCATGGCTGACCCTGCGCCTGGGCTGGCAGGGTGCGGCCATCGGTGGCCTGCTCGCCAGTATCGCCGTCGAGCTCACCATGACGGTGGAGCGCGACCCGGCCGTCATGCAGGCGCAGGCACTCATTTCCTTCGCCGTCTCCAGCTTGATCATGCTGGGCGCACGCCTGGCGCCGAAGTCGGTCGGTGATCAGGACGGGCGCCTGGAAAGCAACGAGAGCCTGCGTGGATTCCTGTTGGCGCAGCAAGGCCTTTATCAGGAGGAGTTGCGCCTGCGCCACGTGGCCGAGTCGCTCGATCGCCTGGGCCAGTCGATGCGCGATGGCCAGCACCGCATGATGGAGCGCCTGCGACCGGTGCTGCCGGCCAGCATGGAGCAGACCTATGCAC
>NZ_JBFTRY010000349.1:0-1739 GCF_056399745.1 Dyella sp. 01N36 | reverse complement strand
TCACGGTGTCGCCCGGCTATAGCTACCAGCATGCGCCGCGCCAGGATGTCTTTCTTGGGCGCACCGAGAGCAAGCAGCTGTTCCGCGATATTTTCCGCATCGGCAAGGAACGCAAGAGCAAGTGGGTGTTCAACCAGTCGTCGATGTTCCTGGACTTCATCGCGGGCAACCAGAGCTACCAGTGCACGCCGTGGTCCAACCCCACCTACAACATTTTCGGCTGGCAGCGTCCGTGTTATCTGCTGGTCGACGAGGGCTACGCCAGCTCGTACAAGGAGCTGATGGAAGAAACCGCATGGGAAAAATACGGCGTCGGCATCAACCCCAAGTGCGACAACTGCATGGCGCATTGCGGCTTCGAAGGCACGGCGGTGGATGACACCTTTGCGCATCCGCTCAAGGCCGCGCGCGTGGCGACGTTCGGTCCGCGCATCGATGGCGCGATGGCGCCGGATCTGCCGGTGATGTACGGCGACCGCGTCGATGCCACGGCGATCCATATCCCCATCAGCGCGATCCAGCGCAGAGGCTCGTCGTCCGGGGCCGACGCCGGGCACTGAGTCATGTGGCTGCTCATTGGCGCCATCGTCCCGGTCGTGATGTGGCTGGGACTGCTGCTGGTGCCGTGGCGGCCATGGAGTACGCGCGAGCATCTGGAGGCTGATGCGTTGGCCAGCATGCGCCTGGACGACGTCACCGTATTGATGCCTGCACGCAACGAAGCCGACGTGATCGGCAGCACGCTGCGCGCGTTGCAGGCGCAGGGCAGTGGACTCCAGATCATCGTGGTCGACGACCAGTCGGCCGACAGCACGGCCGGTGTGGCGAGCTCGTATCCCGGTGTTCGCGTGATCCAGGGTGCGCCCTTGCCGGAAGGTTGGGCGGGCAAGCTGTGGGCGCTGGAGCAGGGCAGGCAGCAGGTACGCACGCCGCTGACCTTGTTGCTGGATGCGGATATCGAACTGCGTCCCGGCATGTTGGCCACGCTGCTGTCGCACAAGCAGCGCGAGCAGCGGCAGTTCGTGTCGATCATGGCGGACCTGCGCCGCACCAGTTYCTGGGATCGCTTGTTGCTGCCTGCCTTCGTCTACTACTTCAAGTTGCTTTATCCGTTTGCTTTGTCCAACTCGCTCTCGCGCTGGGTGGCGGCCGGCGCGGGCGGCTGCATCCTGGTGGATACTGAGGTGCTTGAACGCATCGGCGGCTTCGGCAGCCTGCGCGATGCGCTGATCGACGATTGCGCGCTGGCACGTCAGGTCAAGCGCGCGGGCGGCCGCACCTGGATCGGCTTGAGCCGCGATGTRCTGAGCCGGCGGCCGTACGGTAGCTTCGAGTCGATCCACGGCATGGTGGCGCGGTCGGCCTTCACCCAGCTGGGCTATTCGACGTCCGTGTTGTTGCTGGTGACGGTGTTGTTCCTGTGGGCTTACGGGGTGCCGCTGGCCTTGCTGGCCGCACCACAGCTGTGGCCCTGTGCCTGGATCGCGCTGGGCGCCATGATGCTGGGCTACCTGCCCATGCTCAGGTACTACCGCATGCCCCTGTGGTGGGCGCTGCTGCTGCCGCTGGGGGCGGGTCTCTACCTCGGCATGACCTGGAGTTCGGCGCTGCGCTATTGGCGCGGCGTGCGCTCCCAGTGGAAGGGGCGGGTCTACCGCGCGGACGCCTGAATTGTCTTTTTAATCAGTCGTTTGAAAATTATTCATAGCGGCGTGCTGAATCTCGCTCGGTGAGAATCC
>NZ_JBFTRY010000348.1:0-1755 GCF_056399745.1 Dyella sp. 01N36 | reverse complement strand
GCACGGTGCAATGGCTTTATTTCATCCTCGGCCTGGCCGGCGCGTTCCTGTTTTATTCGGGCAACCTGCTGTGGATCGAATCGCGCCGCAAGCGCCGGCATGCGGAGCAGCCGCGCAAGACGCTGGTGATGGCGCGCGCCACCGTGGGTGTGTGCATCGGCAGCTGCCTGGCCATCTCCGGTGCGTTCGTGGCGACCTGGATCGCGGTGCGCCTGGGCGTGGATGCCGGCCTGCCGCAGCGCGTGGCCTGCTACGGACTCTTCCTCGCCGCGTGTGCCTATGCCTGCCTGCGACCGGTGGCCAGGGCGATGATCGAATTGTTGTGGGTCACGGCGGCGCTCACCGCCGCGATGGCTATCGTGGACTTGGCAAGCAATGCCGCGGCCATGACGCAGGCGTGGTCGCCGCTCGGCTGGCGGGTGATCGGCGTCGATCTCACCGGCATCGCACTAGGCATCGCCTTCGCGCTGCTTGCACGCGCGGCAACGCGAAGGGCGCGCAGCGGCAACGCCAACAGCGTGTGGGCGATCAAGACGCCGAGCCCCGTCGCGGTCGGAACGGAACGCCCTCAGTAAGCCATCCGCACGGCGTTGATGCGTGCCGATACCGGTGCATCGCTCAGTAGCGCGATCTCGTCCCAGACGGTGTCTGCCTCGCCATCGGCGAGCAACTCGTAAGCGGTTCGTCCATCGAACGCATTCTGATGACGGCACATCCAGCGCACCGCGCGCTGGCGATCACCGAGGCTTTGCACCAGCATCGCGGCCAGCGTGTCGTGGCGCTGCTCGAGCATGCTGAAGGCGCGCTCCATCACGTCGTCACGCAACGTGTTGATCTGGGCTAACTCAGTGGCGACGTCCTGAAACCTGATCGTTATCTTGCGCATGCCCATACTCCCTCCCCCGCGCCGTCCGGTGATGTCGCCCTGGGCCGCCCCGCCCGCCTGGCGGGAAAGACAGCTGGACTCCTATCGCCCTTCCGTGAGCCCTGCCGTTCTCGCTGCATGGCGACCGTGCTGCCCCTGCTCACCATGCGACCCGATCATGCTGAAGCAAATGCTGAATTCGCGTGAATTCGCAGCGCCCATCGACTAATACTTTTGGGTAAAACCGAAAGGCCGGCAGTGCCCCTTAAGCACTAGCCAGTAAGGCAGCCAGTTGCTGCATGGAGGCGTGAATGTCCTGCACCGGCGTGTCGCCATAGCCAAACTGCAGACCTTGTTGCGCGCGCCGCCCGGCGTAGAAGCGACTGATGCCGTAGAGCGCGATGGAGGCGGTGCGGGCGCGGGAAATCACCGCTTCCTCACGCATGCCCTGGCGCAACCGCGCGACCAGGTGGATACCGGCCGCCGGCACGATCGGCTCCAACCATGCGGACAAGGGACCTCGCAGGTGTTCCAGCAGCGCGGCCCGGCGTTCGGCGTAGTGCTTGTGCACCCGACGCACATGCCGGCCGAACTCGCCGTCCAGCATGTAGCGGCCGAGCGCGGCCTGGGTCAGGCTGCAGCCGTGCCAGTCGTTGATCTGTCGGGCCTTGAGGAAATCGGCGGCCAGCGACGGCGGCGGCACCACATAGCCGGTGCGCAGTTCCGGAAAAATCGTCTTGGAGAACGTGCCGACATAGGCCACCACGCCGCTGCGATCGAGGCCCTTGAGCGATTCCAGCGGACGTCCTTCAAAGCGGAATTCGCCGTCGTAGTCGTCTTCCACAATCAGTGCGCCGCGGCGCGAGGCCCACTCCAGCAAGGCCACGCGC
>NZ_JBFTRY010000347.1:0-1756 GCF_056399745.1 Dyella sp. 01N36 | reverse complement strand
CTCACGCAGCGGGCGAATTCGGCGCAAGCCGTGGCCGTCTCGGCGATCTGCCGCAACAGCACAGCAATAACCCTCACTGTGGGAGCGCACCCTGTGCGCGACTCGGGGCTTGCGAAGCCTCCAAGCGCTCGGCTGCCGAACCTGTCGCGCACAGGGTGCGCTCCCACAGGTGGTGGGGCGAGTTTTATCCGCCGGTGGCGTTGGCCGGTCGCGCCACGAAATCGGCATCCAGCGTGCTGCCGTCACCGAAGGTAAGCGTCACTTTGACCTTTTCGCCAATCGTTACCGGCGCAGCAGCCTTCATCAGCATCAAGTGGTAACCGCCAGGCGATAGCTCAGCCTTCCCATGAGCCGGGATGGCAAGCTCATCGACCATCGCCATGCGATTGACGCCACCCGCGCCGCTGCTCTGGTGCAGCATGGCCTCGCCATAACGCGAACTATGTGCCCCGCGCAGGCTGGCCGCCTGGTCGCCGGTATTTTCCAACACCACGTAAGCGCCGGCGGGAAGATCGCCGGGCAGCACGCGAATCCATGCACCGCTGGCGCGGATGTGTTCCGCTTCGGTGGCGCCGACGCCGGTGGTCAGCAGCAGGCTGGCAACCAGCAAGGGCAGGGTGATGCGACGACTCATGACGATGATCCCGGACTCAGCAGCAGATGCAGGTCGTGAACCATTTCGTCCTGCGTGTTGTTGGGCGTGGACAGCAGGCGTGCCTTGCCCTGGTCATCGAACAGATAGATGGCCGAACTGTGGCTCACTTCATACTGGCCGTCGGCACGATCAGGCTCGCGGGTGAAGGCGGATCGATAGCGCTTGCTCAGCGCTTCGATCTCGCGCGGCGTGCCGGACAAGCCGACCGCGCGCGGATCGAACGCATTGACGTAGGCATGCATGATCTCGGGCGTATCACGTGCGGGGTCGACGCTCACGAACAGGATGCGCGCGCCATCGGCCAAGGGGCCAAGACGCTGCATCACTACGTGCAGTTGCGCGAGCGTCAGCGGACAGACATCGGGGCAGTGCGTGTAGCCGAAATACAACAGCACCACCTTGCCGCGGAAGTCCTGGCCAGAGACTTTCTTGCCGTGGTCGTCGACCAGCTGAAAGTCGAGGTCCGGCATGTGGCCGGTGACATTGGTGAGTCGCCATTCGATGTTGTCGTCGCGATGACAGCCGGCCAGCAAGCAGGTGCCGACGGCAAGCATCAGCAGCATCAGCCACCGGCGGGTGCGACAACGCTTCGTGCGAGAATCGATAGGAATCATCCGGGCAGCATACGACACTGGCCGCCCGCCCGGATGGCGGCGAACCGAGGAGCTATGCGCATGCGACAACCTGCCTATGCGACAGGCGTGCTGGTCGGCCTGGCCGGCGCCAGCGCCGTGATCCTGGGGGCGTTCGGTGCGCACGCGCTGCGTGACGTGCTGGATGCCCGCGGCAGCGAGTTGTGGCATACGGCGGTGAGCTACCACTTCTGGCATGCGCTCGCGCTCGCCTTCGCCGTGATGACGGCGAAGGGGCGCGCACGCCGGGTCGCCGTCTCCGCTTTCGCCAGCGGCATCGTGGTGTTCAGCGGCAGCCTCTACGCGCTGGCGCTGGGTGCGCCGCGGTGGTTCGGGGCGATCACGCCGCTGGGCGGCGTGGCCTTTATCGTGGGCTGGATCGCGCTTGGCGTCGCGCTGTCTACCCGGGCCGGCCGCGACGCTGCCTGAAAAAAGTCAGGCCCGATCCACGCGCGCCGCGTAGCAACCG
>NZ_JBFTRY010000346.1:0-1771 GCF_056399745.1 Dyella sp. 01N36 | reverse complement strand
CCTCGAGCGTTCGGGCTTATCCCAACACGATGCTGCGGGCGTTTTAGGCCATTCTCTTTGGGTTACTTTTCTCTTGGGCCAGCAAGAGAAAAGTGACTCGAGCGGCGGCAGCCGTTCGAAACGCCCGCCGCGTAGGCGGCACCCTTGCGGTAACGCGACAATCAAAAACCGACGCTCTGGATGACCAGCCATGCGGCTGTTGAAAAGCACCTCCGGCCCACGCCGGGATGACGATTCCTTTCGCGCCGCGCGTCAGTAAGCGGCACAACAACCCACCCTCACCCCATCCGCCTCACCGCCACCACCGCATTCAACCCCCCAAACGCAAACGAATTGCTGATCGCCGCATTCACCTTGCGCTCGCGCGCCACATTCGGCACATAGTCCAGATCGCAGGCGGGATCAGGTTCGAGGTAATTGATGGTGGGCGCCACGATGCCATCGTGGATCGCGCCGATGGCGGCGATCAATTCCAGTGCACCGCCCGCGCCCAGCGCATGGCCATGCATGGACTTGGTGGATGACACCAACATTTCGCGCGCATGCGCGCCGAACACGCGATGGATGGCGCGCGTCTCGGTGCTGTCGTTGGCCACCGTGCCGGTGCCATGGGCGTTGACGTAGTCGACGTCCTCGGGCGCCAGGCCGCCATCGCGCAGCGCCATGCTCATTGCGGCGGCGGCGCCGATGTCGGACGGCGCGGCGATATCGCCAGCGTCGGAGCTCATGCCCGTGCCTGCGAGCTCGCAGATGATTTCCGCGCCACGTTTCTGTGCCGACTCCAGCGTCTCGATCACATACATCGCCGCACCTTCGCCCAGCACCAGGCCGCGGCGGCCCTTGCTGAAGGGGCGGCAGGTATCGGGGGCGAGCACGCGCATGGCTTCCCAGGCGCGCAGTGTGCCGAGCGTGATGCAGGCCTCGGTGCCACCGACCACGGCCGCATCGACGATGCCGGATCGGATCATCATCGCCGCCTGCGCAAACGCATGGTTGGAAGATGCACACGCGCTCGCCACCACGAATGCCGGGCCGGTGATGCCGTGCACCATGCTCACCTGGCTGGCGGGCGCGTTCATCATCATGCGTACGATGCTGAGCGGGTGGAAGCGGCCCTGGTGTTCGCCATACAGGCGTTCATAGAGATCGTCGCGGGTGGTCTCGCCACCGGCACCGGTGCCGATGACGACGGCGGCACGCGAGCCGGCTTCGCCCTCGAAGCTTATGCCCGACTGGCGGATCGCTTCGTTGGCTGCGATCAACGCGTATTCGCTGAACGTATCGAGCAGCGCGCGACGGCCTTCGTCAAAAAAGTTGGCGGGGTCGTAATTCGCCACTTCGGCCGCGATGCCGCCATTGCGCAGCTGGCCCACTTCGATGTGGTGGATCGGGCCGATGCCGGACCGACCCTCAGTCATCGCCTTCCACACGGAAGGTGCGTCGTGGCCGAGCGCGCAGATCGCGCCCATGCCGGTGATCACGATGCGGCGCATGAATTATTCGCTGGTCTTCTGGGCGAGCTGGCGCTCGATGGCTTCCACTAGCTGTCCGACGGTGCCGCCGTCGAAGTCGGTGTCTTCGTTGGGCAGGTTGATGTTGAAGTGTTCTTCGATATCAAAGATCACTTCGATGGCATCCAGTGAGGCGATACCCAGGTCCTTCAGGGTGGACTCCGGCTTGATCGTGTCGAGCTCGATCTTGGCCTGCTTGGCGATGATGTCGAAGGTTTCCTGCTGAACGTTGCTCATGTGTGCTTTCCTGGGGTCCATGG
>NZ_JBFTRY010000345.1:0-1817 GCF_056399745.1 Dyella sp. 01N36 | reverse complement strand
GCCTTGAGATAGCGCGGATAGTGCGCCAGCCGTGATGTCGGTAGATCACGCAGGAAGCCGGGCGTGAGCAGCGCATCAAGCTGTTCGCGCAGATCGTCATAGCTGGCCCGCGCAAAACCCATCAGCGGTGGTTGCAGCCAGGGTTTCAGATCAGCCTGCGCCTCGATGATGGGCTCGGCCAACTTCAATCGCTCGACGGCTGCGCCAAACAGTTCGCGGGCTGCCTGCGTGTGCAACGCCTCGRACGCCCCGGCAGTGCGCACATTGAGCTGGTAGCGTGACAGCAGGTCCTGCAAGCCGCCTTCGACCAGATCCTCGCGCAGGCCGTCCACGCCGCCGATTGGCGCGTATTTCAATGCGAGCGGATTGCCGACCGGCAGGCGACGACGCGCCTGTTTCATGTCGGTGGCCAAGGCGTTGCGCAACAGGCGAATCACGCCTTGCACGTGCGCTTCGCGTGCCTCGTCGCTGCGCTCGAACACGCGCAGCGCCACCGCGTCGCCCAGGTCGACCAGCGCCGGGAATGCGAGCAGGCCACCGGTCGAGCGCACCTGCTGTGGAATTTCTTCGAAGTCCCAGCTGGCGATGTCTTCACGGGTGAGCTCGATATCGGTCTTGCGCGAAAACGCCTCGCGCGCCTGGCCTTCCCATTGCGCGCGGATGGCGGCGAGGTCGCGCCCGGTCGCCAGCGTCTTGCCGTTTTCGTCGTGCAGGCGATAGCGCATGCGGAAGTGCGCAGGCAGCATCACCTGATCGAATTCGGGCGCCGATATATCGACGCCGGTGGCGCGCTTGAGGAACACAGCAAGCGCCTTGGTCAGCGACTCGTCGCGCGGCGCTTCGGCTTCGACGAAGGCGCGTGCGAAATCCGGTGCCGGCACGAAGTTTCGTCGCAAGGCTTTGGGCAGTCCTCGTATCAGCTCGGCGATTTTTTCAGCGAGCAGACCCGGTACCAGCCATTCGCAGCGCGCGGCGGGCAAAGCGTTCAACATGGCCAGCGGCAGATGCAGGGTGACGCCATCTGCATCGTCGCCCGGGACGAATCGGTATTCGAGACGGTACTTCTGTGGCGGCACATCCAACGACGCAGGGAATGCCTTGGGATCAAGGCCCGCACCACCGCTCATCACATCATCAAGCGACCAGCGCAGTGCAGCCTGTTCAGCCGGACGCGCCTTGCGATACCACGCATCCAATGCCCGACTGTCGGCGATGTCCTGCGGCAGCTTGCCCTCGAAGAAGCTGACCAGCTCGTCTTCATGGCGCAGCAAGCCTTCGCGGCGTTGCTTGGCCTCGATGCCGCGCGCATCTTCCAACACCCGCTGGTTGGCGCGGATGAAGTCAGCGCGCGCGTCGATATCGCAACGGGCCAGGGCTTCGCGCAGGAAGATCTGGTGCGCGAGCGCGGGATCCTGTTTCTGGAAGGTGACCGGCCGACGCTCGACCAGGGTGAGCCCAAACAAACTCACCTGCTCGTACGCGACCACGTGGCCGCGCTTGCGCGACCAGTGCGCGTCACGGCAGGACGCGCGCAAGAGATGCGCGGCCTGCTGTTCGATCCATAGCGGCTCGACGCGTGCGCACATCATGCCCCACACGCGACCGCCGACATCGAGGATTTGTCCCGCGAAGATCCAGTTGGGCGGCACTTTCGAGAGTGACGAACCAGGGAACACCTGGAAGCGGCGTTCGCGCGTGCTGCGATAGACGCCCTTCTCGTCCTTGTGGCCCACCTGGGTGGGCAGGCCGGCGAGCAGGCTGCGATGGATGGCTTCGTACTGCTTCGCGGCCTCGTCGTCGCCCTTGCTCCCTCTCCC
>NZ_JBFTRY010000344.1:0-1851 GCF_056399745.1 Dyella sp. 01N36 | reverse complement strand
GGGAGCGCACCCTGTGCGCGACTCAATCCAGCGACGAGCTCACCCGCCACAATTGCCGCGCCACCCAGGCAAGCCACAGCAGTATCAACACGATCAGCGCCTTCTGCGTGAGTCCTGGCGGCAATCCTTTCCACAGCGCCAAGACCCACATCTGCACGAAAGAAAGCCATGCCAGCGCAACGCCGAGATATCGACCGTTTCGCATATGCGCATCGCGCAGCCAGCGTGTCGACAGCACCAGCATGGCGACCACAAGGCACAGGAAGGTGGTTTGCGCTGCTTGACCATGGATGAGGCGCGCGAGATCTTCCCTGGGCGTGTGCTCGTACAGCACCGTCCCTGCGACCACCGGCAGCGCCAGTGCGGCGAGAAGGAAGAGGGTGCTCGCCAGGCCGCTGCGCAGGTCTGCGCGCGTGGCTTGGAAGCTCGACCACGCGAGGCACGCCAGCGCACTCGCCATCAGATAGTAAGCGCCACGCAGCCAGCCGCCGCCTGCGCCACGCAGATACGCGCTCAATGGCATGGCGACTGGATCGAGGTCCGTGCGCGTCACTTGCAGCACGCCAGCCGCCATCGCGAACGCGATCACGACGAAAGCTATCCATCCGGCCGATAGCGCCAGCGATGTGTTTTGCCGCGAAGCGATCATGCGGTTCCTTTAGTCGGCGGCAGGAGTGGGCGCCCGGTGATGATGATCGCTCAACGGCACCTCCGGCAGCAGCAGGATCAGCACGAAGGCGCACGCCACGATGCACGCGCCCAAGGTGAAGGTGGAGGCAATCGCATGGCGATACATTTGCACCGCGGCATCGGTAACCTGATGCAGCAACGCATGGTCCGCCATGCCGCCGCCCTCGGGCGTCATGCTCACGACCGGCGCCGCTGCACTGCCGTGGCTGCGCAGCTGCCAGGCGAGGATGGCGCCCGATCCCGCCACGCCAACCAGGCCGCCGAGCGAACGGAAGAAGGTGAGCGTGGCCGTGCCAACGCCGCGATGAATCTGCGCCAGGGCGCTCTGCACCGCAATCGTCACGTTCGGCATCACCAGGCCCAGACCCAATCCCAGCGCAAAGATGGAGGGCTCGATGATCGCCAGGCTTTGCGCGGTGGCCGCGCTCCACGCCAGCACACCGAACGCCAGCGTCGCCAGCGCGAGTCCTGCCACCACGGTGGGCTTGTAGCGCCCTGCGCGCATCAGCACGCGTCCATTGAACAGTGAAGAGAGCGCGATACCTATCATCATCGGCCCGGTGAGCAGCCCGGAGGTTGCCGGGCTCACGCCCATCACCAGCTGGAAGAACAGCGGGAAGAACAGGCTCGCGCCCATCAACCCCATGAAGGTCAGCGCCATCACCAGGCTGGCGATCACGAACAGGCGATTGTGGAACAGGTCCAGCGGCAATACCGGTTCGGGTTCGCGCTTCACGTGCCGCACGAACATCACGCCGGTGGCCAGCGCGAAGGCGCTGAGCGTCATGATCGGCGTCGACGTCCACGGCCATTGGCCGCCGCCCAGCGTGAGCACCAGCAGGAGCGCGACCGTGCAACTCGTCATCAGCAAGGAGCCGAGATAGTCGATGCGTCGCGCATGCAGCGGCGTGTATTGCCTCAGTGTGCGGCTGATGATCACGAACGCCACCGCGCCCACGGGCAGATTGACGAAGAAGATCCAGTGCCAGGACAGCAGGTCGGTGATGACGCCGCCCAGCACCGGGCCTACCACGCTGCACAGCGCAAAGATGCCGGCCACCACGCCTTGTCGTTTGCCGCGCTGTGTGGGCGGCACCATGTCGCCAATAATGATCTGCGCCAACGGCAGCAGGCCGCCGGCGCCCACGCCCTGGATGGCGC
>NZ_JBFTRY010000343.1:0-1862 GCF_056399745.1 Dyella sp. 01N36 | reverse complement strand
GAGCCGAACAGGAACATGAAGATGGCGAAGTAGAGCACCGGCTTGCGGCCGTATTGATCGCTCAGCTTGCCGTACAGCGGCATAGTGGCCGTGGACGCGAGGATGTACGAGGTGACCACCCACGACAGATGGCTCATGCCGCCCAGGTCACTCACGATGCGGGGAAGGGCAGTGGCGACAATGCTTTGATCGATCGCGCCCAGCGCAAGCACGATCACCAGGCCGGCAAAGACGCGGCGGATCTCGTGCTCGGTGGCGGGATGGATGGTGTCCGTGGATGCCGCGAGAGTGGCGCTGGGAGTGCTCATGCGTCGATGTCGTTCAATTCGATGTCGTTCAAGGCGGGAAGCGCGGCCCAAAGCGCAGCGCGTGACGAGGGCGGGAGCTGCAGCAGCGCCTTGGTGAGCTGGTCGGTGCGGCGCCGGCGCTTGGCCTCGATCACGGCACGACCATGCGCCGTGGCCACCAGGCCCACACGCCGCCGGTCGCCGTCGGCAGGCTCGGTGCGCTTCACCAGGCCGGCGGCCACCATGCTGTTGATATGCCCGGTCATGGTGGGGCTGCGCAGGCCTTCCAGCTGGGCCAGTTCGCCCACGCCGATGCCCGGGTTCTCCAAGACGTGCAGCAGCAAGGGGAGTTGTACCAGCGAGATGTCCTGGTGATCCGAGTGGCGGCGCAGCTGGCGAAAGAGCCGGCGCAGTGCCGGTCGCAACTGCTCGGCCAGTTCGCGGGCATCGCCTTCGGTGGACGGCTTCTGGCTCATGGGCGGCTTGGCTGGGTGGATAGATAGGCTACCTATCTAATTTAGCGCAGATCGGGCCGGGTGGCGAGTGCGGTGGTCGGGGCAGGGTTGCGTCCGAGTCAGCTACAGAGGGCGTCAATTGGCCCGGAAGCCGCTCCGGGCGAGCGAAACCGCGGCGGCCTTCCGCAAGATGTTGCCGGCCGGAGGGGTGTCCAGGGCCCTGTTTGTGGCCGTCGCGGCGCGGGGTTGCCCCGGCGGTCCGACGCACGTATCATCTGTTCCACTGTATTAACGCATTAGTACATTATGAAGCGCCGATCGATCGATCCCGAGCAACCTGCCGAGTCCGCCGAGCTGAGTCTGTGCGAGGCGCTGCTGTCGTTGAAGAACGCCGAGGAAATGTCGGCCTTCCTGCATGACCTGTGCACCCCCGCCGAACTCGAAGTCATGGTGGACCGCTGGCGCGTGGTGCCCTACCTGCTTGATGGCGTGTCGTATCGCGAAATCCACGAACGCACCGCCGTGAGCATCACCACCATCGGACGCGTTGCGCGCTATCTCAACCAGGGCAGTGGCGGCTATCTCGCTGCGGCGGCCCGCGCGGCGCGTCGTCGTGCAGCGACCAAGAAGGCAAAGGCATGAAACCGCGCGACCGACTGCGCATCGCGATGCAGAAATCCGGCCGTCTCACTGAACCGGCACTGGAATTGCTCAACCGCTGCGGCCTCACCTTCCRCCAGAGCCGCGACAAGCTGTTCTGTTTTGGCGAAGGCGAGCCCGTGGACCTGTTGCTGGTGCGCGATGACGACATCCCCGGCCTGATCGCGCAGGGCGTGTGCGATCTGGGCATCGTGGGCCGCAATGTGCTGAGCGAATACCGCCTCACCGGTGGCCTGGACGGTCCGGCGCTGGCCGAATGGCGGCCGCTGGGTTTCGGGCGTTGCCGCCTCTCGGTGGCCGTGCCGCAGGATCTGGATTATCGCGATGCCTCGCAGTTGCAGGGCAAGCGCATCGCCACGTCGTATCCGGGGCTGCTGGGCGAGTGGCTGCGCGAGCGCGGCATCGATGCCGGCGTGGTCACGCTGGCCGGTTCGGTGGAAATCGCGCCACGCCTGGGTAC
>NZ_JBFTRY010000342.1:0-1890 GCF_056399745.1 Dyella sp. 01N36 | reverse complement strand
GCCCTGGGCCACGTCGGCGTCCCGCAACATGCCTTGCTCGTCGAACCCGCGCACCGAGAGCAGCCGGCGACGCAATTGATCGGGCACTTCATCGATGCGGTCGTATTGTTGTTCGCCTTCGCGGATGTAGATCGCATGGGTCGAACGAAACGGCGAGTTGGCCGGTTGGTGTTCATAGTTGAGCAGGACCAGCGGCTGCCCGGGTTCGGCATCGGTAAGGCTGATGCGGCACGGATAGCCGTGGGGCTGATCGGCCACCACGCGCATGGCCTGGCGCTGGGCTAGAGCTTCGTCGGACAGCGAAAACAGTTCGGCAAACGGTTCGGCGGGCAGGCCGGAAAGACGGAAATGCATGACGGAGCTCCTGGGATTGGACGGCTCCCAGCGTCGCGCGATCAAGCCTTTCCGGCCATCCGATTCTTGCGCCTGCTGGCTCAGTCGACGCGAAACACCTGCACGCCTTCGCACTCCGGGCAACGGTAGCTTTGCAGTTCCGTGCGCTGTTCCTGCGACCACCGCTGCGCTTCGGCGGGCAGCGGATCGTAGCGTTCCATTTCCACGCTCTCGCCTGTGCTGGAGCAGGTTTCGCACAGCACCGGGCCGTCAGGCAGCAGGCGATAGGTTTGGCTCTCGGCCATGGCGGTTCTCCGGACGTCACTGAAGCGACGAAAGTAGCGCCGGTGTCGTGCAGGCTGCGTCGAAGCGGGATAAACGCCGCTGGCCGCCAACTTCAATCGGTGTCGTCATCCTGTACAGGTTCGGACGCCTCGCGCTTGAGGCGGCCCTGCTTGCGCAAGGCCTCGCGCAGTACGAATTCGATCTGCGCGTTGACGCTGCGCAGATCATCGTCGGCCCAGCGCTGCATGGCTTCAAGCACGGCAGCGCTGATACGCAGTGGATAAGCCTTTTTCTCAACCGCCATAGAGTGTGCCGGCATTCACCACCGGTTGCGTGGAACGATCGCCGCACAACACTACCAGCAGGTTGCTGACCATGGCGGCTTTGCGCTCTTCGTCCAGCTCCACCACGCCCTGCGATTTGAGCTTGTCCAGCGCCATCGCCACCATGCCTACAGCGCCTTCCACGATGCGTTCGCGCGCGGCCACGATGGCGTTGGCCTGCTGGCGCTGCAGCATGGCCTGGGCGATTTCCTGGGCATAGGCGAGGTGGCTGATGCGCGCTTCGATCACGTGCACGCCGGCTTTTTCCAGGCGCGCCTGGATTTCATCGCGCAGGTGATTGTTGATGACCTCGCCGTGGCTGCGCAGCGAAGGCTTGCCGTCGTCGTGCGCATCGTACGGGTAGTTCTGGGCCATCTGGCGCAAAGCCGATTCGCTCTGGATGTTCACGAAGTTCTCGTAGTCGTCCACGCAGAACACCGCTTCGGCCGTATCGATCACTTCCCACACCACCACGGCAGCGATCTCGATGGGATTGCCGTCGCTATCGTTGACCTTGAGCTTGCTGCTTTCGAAGTTGCGCACGCGCAGCGAGACGCGGCGGCGGCTGCAGAACGGGTTGGTCCAGCGCAGGCCTTCCTCGCGCACGGTGCCGTGGTATTTGCCGAACAACTGCAGCACCTGGCCTTCGTTCGGGGCCACCTGGAAGAAGCCCTTGGCCATGAAGCCGGCGAGCAGGTGGATGGCGATGCCCAGGCCGATCGCGACGACGACCGGTGCCTCGTGCACCAGACCGTAGCCTTCCAGCGCCAGGCCGAGGGCGCCGAGGAGTAGCACGAAGAAGACCGTGGGGATGCCGGCGGTCGAAAAGCCTTGCTGTTCGTTCATGGGGGTTCCTCCCTGGGAGCGGCAATTAGATATCAAAATGATATCTAATTCAAGGAGGGGTCAATCTCGTGTGGCGACTGTGCCGCTCATGGTGGCCGCGGTC
>NZ_JBFTRY010000341.1:0-1912 GCF_056399745.1 Dyella sp. 01N36 | reverse complement strand
ACAACAGACAAACTGCCGACCGGCACGGTGGGCGTTCGGCTCTTGATGTGGCTCTTGATGTGGCTCCTGCCCCCGGGGTCCCCGTATGACGCGGCGGGCGGGTGGAGGAAAGCCCGCAGGGTGGCCGCATGGATGCGGCCAGTTTTTCGACAGGACAGGGATGTCCTGTCGAAAAACCCCGTAACCCGACCGCGCACCTGGAGGGCCAACGGCCCGGAAGGCGCGTCATCCGGGGGGCCCTTTCTTTTGGTTACTTTTCTTTACTCCGGGCATCCTGCCCTCCGCCCTGCGGGCCGGCTTCGCCGTTCGCACGCGCTCGAAGCGCGTGCGTGGGCAAGCAAAGAAAAGTGACCCGGGCCGCGGCAGCGGCACGGAAGCCCGCGGCAGGCGAGCCAGGTCGAGGTATCGCGACAACAAAGCGCATCACATCTGGGTCCCGGCCCGCGCCGGGATGACGAGCAAGCGTGCCGCCTCAAAAAATCATGCTGCGGAGCAACACAAAACCCACCACCCCMCACCCCACCTCCCAATGCACCCGCAACATCCCCATCCCAACCCCCAAAGCTCGACATCCCGCCCACTCTGATGCATACGTATTCACTTCAATAAACCGGCACTGCCAGCGCAGAATCGCCGGACTCTGGATTGGGGAGAGGCAATGAATCTGAATTCCACACCGACGTCGACGAACTCCGTCGGTGACCTTGGGCAACACGCCACCGCGCGCGTTGTCTTGATCGCCGCGGCCGCTGCACTTGGCGGCTTCCTGTTCGGCTTCGATACCGCCGTGATCAACGGCGCGGTCGACGCCGTGCGCGGCAATTTCGGGCTGGATGCAGCCCACATCGGTTTCGCCGTGTCATGCGCGCTGCTAGGTTCTGCTGCTGGTGCGTGGTACGCCGGCCCGCTCGCAGACCGCGTCGGCCGAGTACGCGCGATGCAGGTGGCGGCCGTGTTGCTGGCTCTGAGCGCCTTGGGCGCGGGTTTGGTGAACGGCGTTGGCCTGTTGGTGTTCTGGCGCCTGGTGGGCGGCATCGGCGTCGGTGTGGCCTCGGTGATCGCGCCGACCTATATCGCGGAAATCTCGCCTGCCGCCGTGCGCGGCCGGCTCGGCTCGTTGCAGCAGCTGGCCATCGTGCTTGGCATCTTTGCCGCGCTGCTGAGCGATGCATGGCTGGCCGGTACGGCGGGCGGTGCCTCGCACAAGCTCTGGTTCAACCTGGACGCGTGGCGCTGGATGTTCCTGGTCGCCGTGGTGCCTGCATTGATCTACGGCTCGCTGGTGCTCGGCGTGCCCGAATCGCCGCGCCACCTGGTGGCCAAGGGTCGCCTGGCGGAAGCCAAGGACGTGCTGCGCCAGGTGCTGGGCATGCACAACGAGGCTGCCCTCGATGCCAAGGTGAAGGACATCCAGCAGAGCCTGCACTCGGAATACCGCCCCACCCTGAAGGACTTGCGCGGACCGCGCCTGGGCCTGCTGCCGGTGGTGTGGATTGGCATCCTGCTGTCGGTGTTCCAGCAGTTCGTGGGCATCAATGTCATCTTCTATTACTCGTCCACCCTGTGGCATTCGGTGGGCTTCAGCGAAGCCGATTCGTTCTCCATCACGGTGGCCACCTCGGTGGTGAACGTGCTGGTGACCCTGGTCGCCATTGCGCTGGTGGATCGAATCGGTCGCAAACCGCTGCTGGTGATCGGCTCGGCCGGCATGGCCGTCACCCTCGGCGCGATGGCGTGGTGCTTCTCGCAGGCCACCGGCAGCGGCGCCACACTGAGCCTGCCGGCGCCGTGGAACATGGTGGCCCTGGTTGCCGCCAACGCTTACGTGGTGTTCTTCGGCCTCAGCTGGGGCCCGATGGTGTGGGTGCTGTTGGGCGAAATGTTCCCCAACCGGATCCGCGCCATTGCGCTG
>NZ_JBFTRY010000340.1:0-1936 GCF_056399745.1 Dyella sp. 01N36 | reverse complement strand
GTCGCGCACAAGTGCGCTCCTACAATTAAGAGCAGTGCCGCTTACGGCTGGCGCTGCCACTCCTGACTGCGACCGAGCAGCGAGAACCCGATATACCCGCGCACGGTCAGCTTGCTGCCGTCTTCGCTGGGCTGCAGCTTCACCTTGTAGATCTTGCCGGTCTTGGGATCGAGGATCTTGCCGCCGTCCCAGATGTCGCCGTCCTTGTGCACGCCCCACATGATGTTCATGCCTTCGACGGGCTTGTTCTTGCGCTCGCCGTCGCAGTTCTTGCAGATCGGGTGCGGGCCCTCGTCGGACTGCAGCACTTCCACCACCGTGGCCTTCAGTTCGCCGCCTTCGTCGGTGATCTTCACGATGGACTTGGGCTTGCCGGTCTCATCGTCGATGGTTTTCCAGGTGCCTACCGGGGTGACCTCGGCGGCAAACACGGCGCTGGTACCCAGCATTAGCGCAGTGACTACAGCGATGCGTAGCAATGACTTCATGGATGCTCCTCCCGTACGAAAGCGTATGTTCCGAGCCTGACCGACTGGGCGCAAAGCCGTCAAGCTGCATTGCGAAAGCGCCGCAGGCCGTTGGGGGCTGCGCACACTGGCATAATGGGTGACCCCCATGACATCGCATCGAATCCCTATGACGCAGGCGAGTGAGGCCCTGGTCCGCCATATCCTTGGCGAACTTATTGATACCCATACCGGCGCCCCCCTGGCCGAGGCGATCCGCGCCGTGGGCGTGGATGGCGATCGCGTCTCGGTGGACATCCAGCTGGGCTACCCGGCCGCGAGCGTGGCCGATGCACTGGCCGCCAACGCCAAGCGCGTGCTGGAGGCCGATCCGGCCATCGCCGCGGCGTCGGTGTCGATCAGTACACGCGTGCACTCCCACAARGTGCAGGGCACGCTGGCGCCCCAGCCGGGTGTGAAGAACGTGATCGTGGTCGCCTCGGGCAAGGGCGGCGTGGGCAAGTCCACGGTGTCGGCCAATCTGGCGCTCGCTCTGGCCGCCGAAGGCGCCAAAGTGGGCGTGCTCGATGCCGACATCTACGGTCCCAGCCAGCCGCGCATGCTCGGCATCAGCGGCAAGCCGCAGTCGCCGGACGGCAAGACCATCATTCCGCTGCAATCGCACGGCCTGCAGATCATGTCGATCGGTTTCCTCATCGAGGAGGAGACGCCGATGATCTGGCGCGGCCCGATGGTCACCCAGGCCATGATGCAGATGCTCAACGACAGCCGCTGGGAACAGCTCGATTACCTTATCGTCGACTTGCCGCCGGGTACCGGCGACATCCAGCTCACGCTGTCGCAGAAGGTGCCGGTGTCGGGCGCGGTGATCGTCACCACGCCACAGGACATCGCCCTGCTCGATGCACGCAAGGCGCTGAAGATGTTCGAGAAGGTCGAGGTGCCGGTGCTTGGCGTGGTGGAGAACATGGCCACCCACGTGTGCTCGAACTGCGGCCACGAGGAGCATATTTTCGGCGAGGGCGGCGGCGCACGCATGGCCGAGCAGTACAACGTGGCGTACCTGGGCTCGCTGCCGCTGGACATCCGCATTCGCGAACAAGCCGACGGCGGCACGCCGACGGTGGCCGCAATTCCCGATTCCGATCTTGCTGCGCGCTATCGGGAGATGGCCCGGAATGTGGCGGGGCGGTTGTCGCGGATGCCGCGGAATAAGTCGTTGGGGTTGGGGAAGATCATGGTGCAGGGGGCGCCGTAGGGGCTTTTGCCCGTCATCCCGGCGTAGGCCGGAGGCGCTTCTCAACAGCGAAGCTGGTCATCCAGGGCAGTGCGCTTGATTGTCGCCTAATCGCGATCTGGCTCGCCTGCCGCGGGCTTCCGTCCTCCTGCCGGAGGCCGGGTTACTTTCTCTTGCTTGCCCAAGAGAAAGTAACCAAAGAGAAGGGCCCCCCGGATGACGCGCCTTCCGG
>NZ_JBFTRY010000339.1:0-1942 GCF_056399745.1 Dyella sp. 01N36 | reverse complement strand
GCGTGACCCAGTGTGTCGTTGACGGTCTTGAAGCGATCCAGATCGACGAACAGCAACGCAAAGCACTCGCCCGTGCGATTGGCCTCGCGGATCACCGTATCCAGTCGGTCGTTGAACAACAGGCGATTGGGCAGGCCGGTCAAGGCATCGAGCAGACCTTCGGCGCGGCCTTGCTCACGCGTATGACGCAACTCGATCGCGTGCGCGAATCGCGACGCGGCGCACCGAAGTACAGGCTGCACGATGTCCAGCGCCGGCAGCGGCTGGCGCGTACCGACCAGCAAGGCGCCCAGCACGGTGCGTCGCTCGTCCTGCAGCGGCCAGCCCGCAAAACCGGCCAGACCCAGCTGCGCGAGCAAGGGATCCATCGGCGCAAGCCGTCCGGCATCGGCCTGATGCAGCATGGCCTGACCCGACAGCACCAGCCGCAACGAACTTTGCAGATGCGGCCCTGGCCACAGCTGCTCGTCGCCACGCCAGTACTGCACGAGCTGTACCGGCGCACCGCCTTCGTCGGGTCGCGCGGACCAGACTGCAACATAGTCCAGGCCCATTTCCTCGAACAACAGGCGGGCCGCTTCGGTGATGCCTTCGTCGCCGCTGCCGGCGGCGAACATGCGTGCCAGCAAGCTGAGCGCCACTTCGGCGCGGGCACTGGCCCGATCGCTGCGGAACATCAAGGCGACCGCGTCGCGACCGGCGTGCTGAATCGCACGTGCGCTGGCCTCGCCAGCATCGGCACCACGCGATGAACGTCGACGGCCGGCATGCCACTGGCGCGAACCTTCGGCAATCACCTGCTCGATGGTCGCATCCTTGAAGGCCAGCACGTCCTTGAGCGGCCGGCCGCGCAATTCGTGATCGCCCAGCCCGCTGTTGCGCGCCACGGCCGGACTGAAATCGACCAGCTGGCCACGCACGGGGTCGACGATCAACCACTCGCTGTCGACCTCGTCGAAGGCAAAGCGATAGTCGCCACCCGTTGACGTTGCCAGGCCTTCGCCGCTGCTGTCCTGTCGCGCAACCATGCGATGGACCCGCTGCCAGCGCGAGAGCAGTTCGTGCTCGATCTGCGAGGCATACAGCCAATCGGCAATGCCCGCTGGCAACACATTGGGCTTGAGCACGGCTGCGTCGTCGAGCACGGCCAGAATGGGCGCCCCGATGCAGGCCGGTACGCCGCGCAAAACATCGATGCCCGCCATGCCCTCGCGACCATCGCCCTCGAACACGATCACGATCAGCGCCAGCGGCGGCCGACCCTCGAGCAGGATGCCTGCGTGGGTGGCATCGCGGGCGGAATGCACCACGAAATGCCCGTCACGATCGAACGTGTCGAACAGGGCTCGGCGCAGCTCACGCTGCGCGGCAACGACCAGGATGCCCGCGTTGCTCGTCATATCAGAGGATCCAACGACCGTCGCGCAGGCGCGGACGCTGGGCGGGCTCGGACTGGCAGCTCAGGCGCACCAGCACGTCGTTGAAACTGGCCACGAAGGACTCCGGCGGATCGAGCATGACCACGCGGCGCACGTGCCCGGACGTGGCGCGCGCCAACTGTCGCAGCAGGGTGGCGTCGGCCATCGGCAGCGGGAGCGGCAGGCGCTGCAGCAGATAGATGCCGAAATGATTGCTCTGCAGCATGTAGCGCAGCGCGATATTGAGGCGTTGGGAACCGGGCAAGCCGACGTGCTCCTCGCGCAGGTTGCCCAGTCCCAACTCCGGATTCCACAAGTAGACGGCCTGTCCGCTCCGCCGTACCAGCGGGCGCAACAGCCCGACCAGGCCGACCTTGTCCCCGCCCTCGAGCGCAATCAAATTGCCCCGGGCCGCTAGGATGCGCTCGAGGATTTCGGCGCCGCCCTGCAAGGGGCTGGCGGGAGTGGCGATGGAGGTATTCATTCGGGTCTAAATTACGTGTTCTGCGTCGGTTCGCATAGGG
>NZ_JBFTRY010000338.1:0-1976 GCF_056399745.1 Dyella sp. 01N36 | reverse complement strand
GGATAGATCCAATCGGACCAGCTTCGTCCGAGCCAGCCCCATTCCACCGGCCGTCGGCGCCATTCGCTCTGGCCGCCATAGACCAGCGCCGCCAGAAAGGCGGTGATGCCCGGGATGGACGCTCCCGGTCCCCAGCGCAATCCGGCGATGAGCCAAAGTGGACCGAAGGCGATCGCGGCCACTTCGGTCCATGGCCGCACCACGCCCGGACGCTGCCGGATGGCCAGCCAGGCCAGCCACGCGAGATAAAGCGCAGCCACCCCGGCATCGAGCCAGGTCGGCATATGGTTCGATGTTGCGCGCGGCAGTGCCTGCCCGAACGGAAGAATGATCGCCGCCGGCCAGAACTGGCGCACCCGGTCCCGCCACAACAGCATGGCTTCCGCGGTAGCGCCTTCCGGCAATCGCACCATTGGTGTTCGGTAGCTGGCCAGTTGCTGGGGTGTGGGGGTCCAGTTGACCGAGGATTCGGAGCCGAGCAAGCGGATGTCGGCCATCTGGCGGTCGATCTTGGGCGGCAGCGAGACGGGCTCGGGCGAGGCCAGTGCGGCCCGATGCAGGGCGAGCGTCGCTCCCGCCGGGATCGTCACCCGCAGCCGCAGCAGATACGCCACTACGTCCGGAGCGCCGCAGGGCGCGCCATCGATAGCCCGCCACGCCTGGCTCGCCAGATCGATGGACAACGAGGCCGTCTTGGTCGAAATCATGGCGGCGCGATCGGCGGAGCACGGTGTACCCGACTCAGTCGGCTGATAGCTCACGTCCAGCACGCCCTCGCGGTTGCCCTGCACGTCGATGCGCAGCACGGGCCAGTGCGCGAGGTCGATCGGTCCGGCCAGCGGCAGGCCGACTTCAAACGGCGTGCCGTCGCGGCTGGTGATCACCAGTCCGTCGGGCGTGGCGGCGAGCTCGGCCGCGCCGAACACGCGGCTCGCCACCAGATCGGAGGGGTAACGCAGCCGCCACTCCCATAGAGGCCTGCCAGCGCGCAGCGTGGCGACATCGTGGCTGGCCTGGTGAATCAACTGGCCGCGCGTGATCCAGCCGGAAAGCGCCGCCATGCACCACAGCAGCACCGCTACCGCTGCGAGGAAACCCGCAACGGGAAGCAGGCGCAGCGTGGAGTGCGCTGAGTTCAACGCTCGAGCAGAACGTCGACGCGCGCCGCGCAAATGATGTCGTTCATCGACAAGCCGCCGACATCATGGGTCGACCACAGCAGTTGGCAGTGACCGTAGCCGGCTTCGAGGTCGGGGTGGTGGTCCTCTTGATTGGCCATGAAGCCAACCGCATTGATGAAGCCGAGCGTGTGGTGAAAGTCAGGGAACTTGAAATCCTTGACGATGGCCTTGCCGTCGTCGGTGACTTTCCAGCCGGGCAGCGCGGCGAGCAGTTCCTTGAGCTTGGCGGCGTCCAGCGCGTGTTCCTTGCCCTTGCGCGGCGTGCAGTGCTGGCTGGCGAGTTGGCTGAGGTTCATGGCGAATCGTCCGTCGTGAGAGAAAGGTGCGAAGCGTCGAAGCTACGCCAGGAAAAGTCAAAGCCGGGCAGGCGACGCAAAATAGGACTAAAATGGTGCTGTATTCCCGGCCAGGCCGGTGTTTCAGCTGGAGTAGACATGATCGACATTTCAGAACGCGCGCAACGGCACTTCCTGCGCCTGCTTTCGCAGCAGGGCATCGAAGGGCTGAGCATCCGCCTGCGCGTGACCGCCCCGGGTACGCCGGCGGCCAATTGCGAGCTGGAGTTTGCCGAGCCCGACGAGCTGACCGGGCAGGAATGGACCATCGTCTGCGATGGTTTCGACTTCAACGTGGAGGGCGACAGCGCTCCCTGGCTGGAAGGCGCGAGTATCGATTTCGAGCCTAACGCCACCGGCGGCCAGCTCAATATCCGCGCGCCGCGGATCAAGGGTGAAATCCCGGGTGAGGAAGCTGGCCTGATCGAGCGCGTGCGCTATGTGCTCGAGGCCGAAGTGA
>NZ_JBFTRY010000337.1:0-1992 GCF_056399745.1 Dyella sp. 01N36 | reverse complement strand
CCATTGCACCGTGCGTCCGCCAAAACTGCCGAAATGCAGGCCAAACAGCGAGGCGTAACTGATCCCGTTGACGCTGTATCTATCGCCCACATAGGTGGCCAGCACCGTACCGTCATGCGCCGACATCGCCACGCTGCCGAACGAACCCAGCGTGTGCTGCGATAGGCCGCGCACTTCTGCCACGGCATTGCGATCGCCGTAGTGCACGAAGTGCATATAGTCGGGCTCGAACGTGGTGACGCCGTTTTTCAGTGCTTCGGTGCGTGCGCGTTCAATCAGCGCATCGGTGGACAACATGCTGGCGTTGGTGCCGCTGACTGTAACCGTCGGCGTGGTGTTGGTGGCCTTGGCGAAGGCATCGAACAGCTTGCCGTCGAACGCCACCGTGTTGAGCGCGGCCAGCGTGATGCCGAACAAACAGAACAGCGCGCCGGTCACCGCGAAGATCACATG
Source organism: Dyella sp. 01N36 (assembly GCF_056399745.1). Taxonomy (NCBI): domain Bacteria; kingdom Pseudomonadati; phylum Pseudomonadota; class Gammaproteobacteria; order Lysobacterales; family Rhodanobacteraceae; genus Dyella; species Dyella sp. 01N36. The sequence goes on along the minus strand of NZ_JBFTRY010000337.1, from coordinate 1,539 downwards.
GAACGGCAGGCTGATTACGCCGATCGCGTTGTGTGCGTCCTGCCAGAGCCGCTTGAGGTTGCGCCCCACGCGCATGGCGAACAGATCCTTCACCAGTTGCGGCAGGTGGATCAGGACGCCCGACAGCAAGGCGAGCCCGTAGATCACGCTGACGATGCCCATCAGATACAGGCCGATCACCGGCAGTCCCAGCGAGTCGTGCAAGGCGTAGACGAAGTCGGCCAGTTCGTTCTCTGCTGCTTCGGCGCGCGGCGCATCCACCTGGCTGGCAGTAGCAAAACGGCTGCCGTCCTTTGCTTCCCAATACGCATAGGCGGCGTGGGAGCTGTCGCGCGCAAGCACGATGCCGAAGTCCTCGCGTGCCTCGGGATGGTGGGCGAGCAGACGTTCGACCAGGGTATCCATCGGCACGTTCGCGTCGGCCGCGGCGCGCCAGGGCGGGTTCTGCCAAGCGGCGATGTCGTCGTGGAAGACGGTAAGCGCACCGGCATAAAAGGCCACGAACAGCGCGAAGCCAGCGAGCAGGCCGGTCCAGGTATGCACGGTCTGGAAGGTACGGAGGGTGGCGGCTTTCATCACAACTTCCCTGTATCAGCCGGGCAGGCGCAGCAGCCACAGCGCAGCAAAAACGACGATGTTCGCGCTGCCCATCACCAGCCAGGCGCGCGGTCCGCTGCGAAACATATAGGCGATGGCCATGAAGGCCGTCCACAGCGGAAAGAACAGGATCAGCGCCGGTATCAGCAAGGCTTGGCCGTGTCCTGGCAGCACATACAGCAAGAGCGCGAGCAACAGGGCGGCGAGCGGAAAGCCGAGCAACGTGCCGGCGAGGCAGCGGGCGATCATGATTCGCCGACTTCCGCGGCTTCGGTGCGCCACCACGCCAGATAGGGCAGCAGTACCCAGGTGAGCATCAGCATGGTCAGTGCCGCGGTAATACCCGGTCCGACGCCAGCCGCATACCACCAGCAAGCCGTGCCCAGGAGCACCATCAGCCAGCCCAGGCCGCGGGCGGAAGCGGGCAGGGACACGGCACGCAGCCGCTGCTGCGCGCTGGCCAGATAGACCAGCACGGCGCCCGACAGGGTCAACAACAGGGCACAAAAGGTGATCACGTCGGCGCCTTGAAACCGCTTTGCATCAGCTTGAATATTGAGAATTATTCTCATTTGACGGCGATGCTGTCAACCGCGCGGGTCGCCGGACGGCAGCGCCGCGCCGATCTGCCGCACTCGCGACATCGCCTAAAACTGGTACTGGAAACGCCCCACGATGGCAGACGGATGCTTGCCGCTGTTTTCGTTGCCGGGCTTGTTCAGGTCCAGCGCGTGGACCAGGTTGGCGGAGAGGCGTACCGATTTGTCGAGGTACCAGTTCACGCCCAGGGTGAGATTGGTCTCCTTGCCGCCGACCACATCGCGATCGTTGAGGTCGGTCATGCTCAGGCGTGCGCCGACTTCAAGCGCGCCGCCGCCATGCCCGTTCCAGGAGGCATGCGGCACCACCGGTCCGAAGGTGGCGTTGCCTTCGCGGTAGTCG
>NZ_JBFTRY010000336.1:0-2041 GCF_056399745.1 Dyella sp. 01N36 | reverse complement strand
GCGTCGCCAGGTAATCGCTGGCCGAGAGGGCGGCTCCGGCGAGCCACCGGGTGCGCACGCGTATCGGCAACGTCTATCAGCAGGCGACCGACTGGCATGACACTTTCCCCGCCGTGGTTCTGTCAAGGAAATTAGGTTCTTCAGACTTTCGTGTGGGTAGGTAGTACGCTTTCGCGCATGGCTTGGTAAGGAGGTGTGCGATGGACAGCGTGGAACTGTACCGGCAGCTGCTTGGCGTGACTGCGCCATGGACGGTGGAGCGTGTCGACCTGGACGTGGCGCGGCAGCATGTCGAAGTGCATGTAGGGCACTTGGAGGGACAGCGTTTTTCGTGCCCCGAGTGCGGGAAGGAATTGGCGGTCTATGACCACCTTGGAGAACGGGTGTGGCGACACCTGGATAGCTGCCAGTTCCTGACGTATCTGCACGCGCGGCCTCCGCGAGTGTCGTGTCCGGAGCATGGCGTGAGGCAAGTGAGGATGCCGTGGGCGGAGGCTGGGAGTCGGTTTACGCATCTGTTTGAAGCGCTGGCAATCGACATATTGCTGGCAACGAATGTCAAGCGAGCCGCGGAGATCTTGCGCATTACGTGGGACGAAGCCTGGCACGTGATGGAAAGAGCTGTATTGAGGGGGCGGGCGGCGAAAGCCAACGAGATGCCCCGGCTGATGGGCGTGGATGAAAAGGCAATCGCCAAGGGACATCGCTATATGACGCTGGTGTGCGATCTGGAAGAAGCGACGGTGGAATACATCGGAGAAGAGCGCAAGCAGGCCAGCTTGGCCGCTTACTTCGAGGCTTTCCCGGTGGCGTATCGGGAGGCCATTGACGCTATCAGCCTGGACATGTGGCCGGCCTACATCAACGCCTGCCAGGCCAATGTGCCTGGCGCAGACGAGAAGATGGTCTTTGACCGCTTCCACATCATGCGCCATGTCATTGAGGCGGTGGACAAAGTCAGAAAGCAGGAGCACAAGGCGTTGCTGAAAGCCGGAGACGACACCCTCGCCCGCAGCAAATACCTGTGGCTGACCAACCCGGAGAACATGCTGGAGCCGACCAGGGAACGCTTCAATGCACTGAGGACGATGGAGCTGAAAACAGCTCGAGCCTGGGCCTTGAAGGAGGCGCTGCGGGGGCTGTGGAATTACCGCACCACCGGCTGGGCCACACGCTTCTGGAGGCGCTGGTACTTCTGGGCGACCCATAGCCGGCTGGCGCCGATGATTGACGCCGCCCGGCTGATCGCCCGCCACTTGCCGAATGTGCTGACCTACTTCAAACATCGCATCACCAATGCCGTTGCCGAGGGGTTGAATTCCAAGATCGCCACTGTGCAGAAGCGAGCCTGCGGCTATCGCAATCCGGACCACTTTAAGATCGCCGTCTACTTCCACTGCGGTGGTCTCAACCTACATCCAGCTGCGCTGACCCACACGAAAGTCGGATGAACCTTTTTTTTATTTGCCAGGCTATGACGAAGTTACCGGCTCAGGATCCATCCAACGCAGCGCCGCTGCATGAGCAGATCTACGCCCGGATTCGTGCCTCGATTCAGCAAGGGCAACTGAAACCCGGGCAGCGGGTGCCATCCTTGCGTGCGTTTGCGGGCGAGCTCGGAGTGGCGCGCGGGACCGTTCAGGTCGCCTATGACCGACTCTTGGGCGAAGGTTACCTGATCGCCAGAGGCCCTGCGGGGACATTCGTTTCCGCGCAAATTGCGCCATCGCGCCCCCACCGCGTGGCCGCAGCGGCTGGATCCAGCCGCACGCCACCGGACCAGGAACTTACCGAGTTTTCGATCGAAACGGATGGTGGAATCCCCGTGCCGTTGCAACTCGGGCTTCCCGCGCTGGATGAGTTCCCGCGAAAACTATGGACGAGGTTGATGGCTCGGCAAATACGCAGCGCCGGCTCGCTGACCAGGCCGGCGTCAGCCGGATTTGGCCCGCTGCGAGAAGCGTTGGCCGCTTACCTGCAGCGCTCACGGGGCATCGACGCCCAGCCGCACCAGGTGTTCGTCGTGCCGGCATATACGGCC
>NZ_JBFTRY010000335.1:0-2044 GCF_056399745.1 Dyella sp. 01N36 | reverse complement strand
GCGATAGCCTCCTCATTGCGCCACGGGACGTGGCCATACTCGGGGACGTAGGGGGATCGGATGCTTCGTTTTCTGCGCCGGCAATCGATGCGTTGGCTAGCCTTGCTCGGCATCTGCGAGCTGATGTTGCTGGCCATGTCGCTGACGCTTGCCACTTACATCCGTTACGCGCACAACGCCGATGAACTGGCCGAGTTCACCGTGCACCTGCCCGAGCGCTCGCTGGTGTTCGCCGGCATCCTGGTGATCGGCATGATTGCGCTGGGCCAGTACCAGGCGCATATCCGCATGACGCGCTTCGGCCTGCTCGCACGCCAGTTCGTGGCCTTCGTGCTGGGTGGCATCCTGCTGGTCGTCGGTTACTACGTGGTACCGCAGGCCTATGTCGGCCGCGGCGTGTTGGCCATCGCACTGCTGCTGGGATTCATCCTGGTGCTCGGCATCCGCCTGCTGTTTCTCCAGCTGGTGGAAGTGGAGGCGCTGAAGCGCCGCGTGCTGATTCTTGGCGCCGGCCATCGTGCGGCGCAGATCCACAACCAGATGCGTCGCCGCACCGATCGCCGCGGGTTCTGCGTGGTGGGCTATGTGCCGCGCATCGACGAGACGGTGGCCGTGCCCGAAGACCACCTGATCCGCACCAACCTGCCGCTGCATGTACTGGTGCTGCGCCAGCAGATCGACGAAGTGGTGGTGGGCGTCGACGACCGTCGCGGCCATATGCCCATGGACGACTTGCTGGAATGCCGCCAGATGGGCATCACGATCACCGATCTCACCTCATTCTTCGAGCGCGAATCCGGTCGGCTGCAGCTCACCATCCTCGATCCGTCGTGGCTGGTGTTTTCCGGCGGGTTCAATGCCACGCCGCTGCGGCAGCTGAGCAAGCGTTGCTTCGATCTTGGTGCGGCGGCGCTGCTGTTGCTGCTGTGCTGGCCGTTGATGCTGCTGGAGGCGCTGGCCATCACCATCGAATCCGGTGCGGGCCAGCCCATCCTCTATCGCCAGGAGCGTGTGGGTGCGCACGGGCGCACTTTCCTCCTGCTGAAATTCCGCAGCATGCGCACCGATGCCGAACGCGATGGCATTGCACGCTGGGCCGCGAAGAACGATGACCGCGTGACCCGCGTCGGCCGCATCAGCCGCAAGCTTCGCATCGACGAACTACCGCAGCTCTGGAACGTGTTCAAGGGCGACATGAGCATCGTCGGCCCGCGTCCAGAGCGACCGCAGTTCGTGGCCGATCTGGCCACGCAGATCCGCTATTACAGCCTGCGCCACTGCCTCAAGCCCGGCCTGGCCGGTTGGGCGCAGCTCAGTTACCCCTACGGTGCGACCGTCGAGGAAGCCGCCGAAAAGCTCAAATACGACCTGTTCTACGTGAAGAATCACAACCTGCTGCTGGACCTGTTGATTCTTATCCAGACGGTGGAAGTGGTGCTGTTTGGTCGCGGAGCGCGTTGAATCAACATCGACCGCACGGGCCGCCGGGTGGTGGAGGCACACGATGAGATCTGACCTACCATCAGATCGCGTGTGGCAGCCGCCTGGCGACCCGTGCGGTCCTGCGTCAGCGGGTGAGCGAGGTGGCGTGCGCTTCGGTGTGCAAGGGATGCAATGGCGAGCTATGCCATTCCACCACTTCGTCATGATCGAAGCGGATCCACGACGGACCGTATTCCCACAGCTCGCCATGCACGGCGAGCGGCTCGCCTTCGACCGAACGCACATCGGCGGCGGACATGCCCACGTGCAGGACGACACCCTCGGCCGCGGCCTCGTGCGACACGCTGCCGGTGCCAGCCTGYACGCTGGTGTCGTCGTCGTTGCCATCGGACGTAGACAACGAGGCCTCATGCATCGCCCAGCCCAAGGTGCCGAGCGCCACGATCACCAACAACATGGCGAGTCGGGCGTGCGAGCGCCGGCCGCCGGCGGCCGGCTCGCTGTGCCGCGTGGCATCGGCGGCCGCCGCGGTTCGACGCGCGGCAAACGGATCGGGCATCTCGCGCACCGTGCCGGACAGGTCGCGGTTGCCGGACATGGT
>NZ_JBFTRY010000334.1:0-2046 GCF_056399745.1 Dyella sp. 01N36 | reverse complement strand
CTTCAAGACCGTCAACGACACACTGGGTCACGCGGTCGGCGACCAGGTGTTGCTGACCACCACGCAGCGCTTGCGCGGCAGCGTGCGTGCCTCCGATACGGTGGCGCGCTATGCCGGCGACGAATTCGTGGTGATCCTGCGTCAKATCGTCAAGAACGAAGACGTGCTGCGCATCGCCGAGAAGATCGTGCAGGTGATGGGCGCTCCTTTGCGCATCGACGACGGCACGGAGCTGCAAGTGACGGCGTCGATCGGCGTGAGCTTCTTCCCCGACGATGCCCCCGACGCCGATACGCTGCTCAAGCACGCCGACGAGGCGATGTATGCCGCCAAGAGTCTGGGCCGCAACAACTATCAGATTTTCGAAGGCAGTGCCGAACAGTCGCAGCAGCAGAACCTCGCGTTGAAATCCGGCCTGCGCCATGCCGAGCACAAGGGCGAGCTGCGCGTGTTCTACCAGCCGCAGGTGGATGCGGTCACTGAAGACATCGTGGGCATGGAGGCGCTGGTTCGCTGGGAGCACCCGGAACTGGGTTTCATCGGCCCGGGCTTTTTCATTCCACTGGCCGAGGAAACCGGGCTGATCGTTTCCATCGGCGAATGGGTATTGCGCGCGGCCTGCCGGCACGCCCAGGAATGGGAGCGCCGCTTCGGTCTCGGCCTGCGACTGGGCGTGAATCTGTCGGCGGTGCAGCTGATGCAGCCCAACCTGCTGGAAGTGGTCTCGGCCGCGCTCGATGAAAGCGGGCTGGARGCCAACCTGCTGGAAATGGAGATCACCGAAAGCATCAGCATCAAGGCCGCGCCCAACCTGGTGGAGAACTTGCAAGGTCTGCACCGGCTAGGCGTGCGCATCGCGATCGACGACTTCGGCACCGGTGCCGCTTCGCTCGATTACCTGCGCAAGCTGCCGGCCGACCGCATCAAGATCGACCAGAGTTTCGTCAAGAACATCGGCGTGGATCCCGATGACGAGGCTATCGTGCGCGCCACCATCGAGATGGCGCACCGCCTCAAGCGTGGCGTAGTGGCCGAGGGCGTGGAGACCGAGCAGCACATGGAATTCCTGCGCGCCAACGACTGCGATGAACTGCAGGGCTTCCTGTTCTGCCGTCCGCTGCCGCAGCCGGTGTTCGAGAAGCTGTTGCTGGAGCGCCAGCGCCTGCTGGCCGGCATCAGCGATACCGCCGCATGACTTGCGTGCGCCGCGAAGAGCCCCATACTCAAGGGTAGGGCGCCCGATGCGCCCGTGGGCCGCACTGCTGGGGCGGTGGTGGTCCTTTCGTCATGACCGGTGCTCCCTTAGGAGTGCCCATGCGTTTCCACCATCGGTGTCGCCGCGTTGGCGCACTTGTCGTCCCGGGGATGGGGGTCACTCTGAACTAGAACGTGAAGTTCTTGTCTGAGCAGCTCGCATCCATTCACAAGGCATCCCAGGGCGCGTGGCAGCATCGACGAAGGAGATGGCCCGGATGGGCGAAAATGAACTGGACAGCGCGCTGGTCGAGCGCGTCCAACAGGGGGACAAACGGGCCTTCGATCTACTGGTGCGCAAGTACCAGCACAAGGTCGTGGGCCTGGTCTCCCGTTATCTGAAGAACCACGCWGAATGTGAAGACGTGGCCCAGGAGGCCTTCATCCGCGCCTGGAGGGCGATCGGGTCGTTCCGTGGCGAGAGTGCTTTCTATACTTGGCTGTACAAGATTGCCGTCAATACGGCCAAGAACCATCTGGTGGCCATGAGCCGCCGCCCGCCGGCCGACGATATCGCCATCGACGATGCCGCTTTCGTCCCCGGCGCCGACCGCATGCATGAGAGCGCCACCCCCGAGCGCGAACTCATGCGACAGGAAATTGAACAAACGGTATTTTCCACTGTCCAAGCCTTGCCTGAGGAATTGCGCACCGCGATCACCCTGCGTGAAGTGGACGGCCTCAGCTACGAGGAAATCGCCGAGGCGATGGGCTGTCCGATCGGTACGGTACGTTCACGTATATTTCGGGCGCGCGAAGCTATCGATGAAAAATTGCGGCCGCTGTTGTCGG
>NZ_JBFTRY010000333.1:0-2076 GCF_056399745.1 Dyella sp. 01N36 | reverse complement strand
GGAGTCCTGGCCACTTTTTCCGCCAATCTCACGCAAAACACCCGCTTCTGCGCAGAAGTCATCTTCTTTGCCGCCGCCTCGGCTTTTGAGGCTTCAGAGCGGTTATCAAAGCGCTGCCAGCCCAGGATCCTGATGGGTTTGCGCGATCGCGTATATTTAGCACCCGTTCCCGCCTGATGTTGGGCAAAACGTCGTTCGACATCCGTTGTAATGCCGGTGTAGATCGTGTTGCCCTCGCATTCGAGCAGGTAAAGAAACCACGAGGCTTCGCCGTCGGCTGGCATTCGGATGATTTAAGAGGGGCGACGCGCAAAGGCAGCCGGAACAGTGATTATGCGTGCAGCTGACGCCCGGCGCAAAGAATCAGGCACAAGTGTACCGATCAGCGTAAACGAAGCCGCAAAAGCAAAACCCCCCAGTACTTTCGTACTGGGGGGTTTCAAGGGAGAGCCTGGCGATTACCTACTTTCACACGGGTATCCGCACTATCATCGGCGTGGAGTCGTTTCACGGTCCTGTTCGGGATGGGAAGGGGTGGTTCCAACTCGCTATGGTCACCAGGCATAAACGGTGGCCGCGTTGAGCMATGTTCAACGCAGCGAATAGGGATGTAGTAGRGGTTGTGCGTATCGGCCAAGCTGCTCGTTATCACGGCAGCGGCACGCGAYACTCAACCAGCAGAAACACACTGGTTATAGGATCAAGCCTTACGGGCAATTAGTACTGGTTAGCTTAACGCATTACTGCGCTTCCACACCCAGCCTATCAACGTCCTGGTCTCGAACGACCCTTCAAGGAGCTCAAGGCTCCAGGGAATCCTCATCTTCAGGCGAGTTTCCCGCTTAGATGCTTTCAGCGGTTATCTCTTCCGTACATAGCTACCCTGCGATGCCTCTGGCGAGACAACAGGTACACCAGCGGTACGTCCACTCCGGTCCTCTCGTACTAGGAGCAGCCCCCGTCAAGATTCCAACGCCCACGGCAGATAGGGACCAAACTGTCTCACGACGTTTTAAACCCAGCTCACGTACCTCTTTAAATGGCGAACAGCCATACCCTTGGGACCGGCTACAGCCCCAGGATGWGATGAGCCGACATCGAGGTGCCAAACACCGCCGTCGATATGAACTCTTGGGCGGTATCAGCCTGTTATCCCCRGAGTACCTTTTATCCGTTGAGCGATGGCCCTTCCATWCAGAACCACCGGATCACTATGTCCTGCTTTCGCACCTGCTCGACTTGTCGGTCTCGCAGTTAAGCACGCTTTTGCCATTGCACTTTAGGTACGATGTCCGACCGTACCAAGCGTACCTTCGAACTCCTCCGTTACACTTTGGGAGGAGACCGCCCCAGTCAAACTGCCTACCATGCACTGTCCCCGACCCGGATTCACGGGCCAAGGTTAGAACCTCAAACAAACCAGGGTGGTATTTCAAGGACGGCTCCACGCAGACTAGCGTCCACGCTTCAAARCCTCCCACCTATCCTACACAGATCGGTTCAAAGTCCAATGCAAAGCTACAGTAAAGGTTCATGGGGTCTTTCCGTCTAGCCGCGGGGAGATTGCATCATCACAAACACTTCAACTTCGCTGAGTCTCGGGAGGAGACAGTGTGGCCATCGTTACGCCATTCGTGCAGGTCGGAACTTACCCGACAAGGAATTTCGCTACCTTAGGACCGTTATAGTTACGGCCGCCGTTTACCGGGACTTCAATCAAGAGCTTGCACCCCATCATTTAATCTTCCGGCACCGGGCAGGCGTCACACCCTATACGTCCACTTTCGTGTTTGCAGAGTGCTGTGTTTTTATTAAACAGTCGCAGCCACCATTTTATTGCAACCCCTTCACCCTCCTGGCGCAGGCCAGTCAAGCTACAAGGGCGTACCTTATCCCGAAGTTACGGTACCAATTTGCCGAGTTCCTTCTCCCGAGTTCTCTCAAGCGCCTTAGAATACTCATCTCGCCCACCTGTGTCGGTTTGCGGTACGGTCTCGTATGACTGAAGCTTAGAGGCTTTTCTTGGAACCACTTCCAATTGCTTCGCAGCTCTAGGCCGCTCGCCCCATATCCTTG
>NZ_JBFTRY010000332.1:0-2078 GCF_056399745.1 Dyella sp. 01N36 | reverse complement strand
CGCAAATGGCGTATGGCGAAAGGCTTATTTGCGTGTAGGCGCGAACTTTTTTCGTTAAAAAACAATTACTCCGCCAGACGCCCGCCCCGCTCATCGGCCACGGCTTTTTCTCCTCTAGCGTTCCCTATCGGCAGACGCGCGTCGGGATTGAGCAGCAAAAGCGAACGATCGACACGACGCATCCCCTAAAATGTCCGGATGTCCCTAATCCAACTTCAGCGCGTCGACTTCAGCATCGGCGGCCCCCTCCTGCTCGAACATGTCGACCTCTCCATCGAGACGAACGAGCGCGTGTGCATCGTCGGTCGTAATGGCGAAGGCAAATCCACCTTGATGAAACTCATCAGCGGCGAACTCAAAGCCGACGATGGCGAAGTGCGTGTGCAAAACGGCGTCGTCGTTGCGCGCATGGCGCAGGAGGTGCCGCAAGACACGGCCGGCAGCGTGTTCGATGTGGTCGCGCAAGGCCTTGGCGACCTGGGTCGATTGCTCGCCCGTTACCATCACCTGCTCGCCGAAGGCGACATGGATGCGCTGGGCGATGTGCAGACGCAGATCGAAGCGCAGCACGGTTGGGATCTCGACCGACGCGTCACCGATGTGTTGACGCGGCTTGAGCTTCCCGGCGATACCGATTTCGCAGCGCTCTCGGGCGGCATGAAGCGTCGTGTGCTGCTTGCGCAGGCGCTGGTGCGCAAGCCCGACGTGCTGCTGCTCGACGAGCCCACCAACCATCTCGACATTGAAGCCATCGGCTGGCTCGAAGCATTCCTGCGCCAGTTCGAAGGCAGCATCATCTTCATCACGCATGACCGTAGTTTTCTGCGCGCACTGGCCACGCGCATCGTCGAGATCGATCGCGGCCAGCTCACCGACTGGCCCGGCGATTACGACAACTACCTGCGTCGCCGCGAAGAACGCCTGCACGCCGAGTCGCAGGCCAACATCCACTTCGACAAGAAGCTCGCGCAGGAAGAAGTGTGGATCCGCCAGGGCATCAAGGCACGGCGCACGCGCAACGAAGGCCGCGTGCGCGCCTTGAAGGCGTTGCGCGTGGAACGTTCGCAGCGTCGCGAACTCTCCGGCAACGTCAAGATGACCATGGCCAATGCGCAGGCCTCGGGCAAGAAGGTGATCGACCTGGAGCACGTGCACCAGAGTTACGGCGGCCGCGTGCTGATCGAAAACCTGAGCACCACCATCATGCGCGGCGACCGCGTGGGCATCATCGGCCCCAACGGCGCCGGCAAGAGCACGTTGCTGAAGATCATGCTTGGCGAACTCAGGCCCGATCGCGGCCACGCCACGCTGGGCACCGGCATCCAGATCGCCTATTTCGACCAGCATCGCGTGCAGCTCAACGACAAGCTCAACGCGCTGGACAACGTGGCCGAAGGCCGCGAATTCATCGAGCTCAATGGCTCGCGCAAGCACATCATCGGCTACCTGCAGGATTTCCTGTTTTCGCCGGAACGTGCGCGTGCGCCGATCACGCGACTGTCAGGCGGCGAACGCAATCGACTGCTGCTCGCCAAGCTGTTCGCGCAGCCGTCCAACCTGCTGGTGATGGACGAACCAACCAACGACCTGGACGTGGAAACGCTGGAGCTGCTGGAAGAGCTGCTCACGCAATACCAGGGTACCTTGCTGCTGGTGTCGCATGACCGCGAGTTTCTCGACAACGTGGTATCCAGCACGCTGGTGCTCGAAGGTCACGGCAAGATCGGCGAATACGTGGGCGGTTACACCGACTGGCTGCGCCAGCGTCCGTCGGCATTGGCGCCTTCGATCAAGTCGCTTGAGAAGACCGTCGCAGTCGCCGCGGCGCCAGTCGTAGAGGCAAAGCGCAAACTCAGCTACAAGGATGCGCGAGAGCTGGAGCAGTTGCCGAAGAAGATTGAAACTTTGGAAGCCGACATTGCCGCGCGCAGCGAGGCGATGAACGATCCGGAGTTTTTCCGGCAGGATAATGCCGCGCTGACCAAGGCGAATGAGGCGTTGTCCAAGTTGCAGGCGGAGTTGGATACGGCTTACGCGCGCTGGGCAGAGTTGGACGCTTGAGGTTGCGTGTGTCGCGC
>NZ_JBFTRY010000331.1:0-2604 GCF_056399745.1 Dyella sp. 01N36 | reverse complement strand
CGCACTGCACGCGGATGCCGCGCTCGGCCACCTCCTTGTGCAGCGCGAGGGTGTAAGTCAGCACATAGCTCTTGCTCGCCGCATAGGCGCCGCCGAAGAGCTCGGGCGCAATGGCCAGAGCCGACGCGATATTGATGATGCTGCCCTGGCCGCGCGTGACCAGTCGCGGGAGCAGGGCAGCGACCAGCCGCGAGGGCGCCGTGATGTTGAGCGCGATCATGGCCTGCACGTCGTCGGGCGAGGTCTGCGCGAGTACCGATCCGCCGCTGCGGCCTGCGTTGTTCACCAGGATGCCGATGGCCGCATCATCGCGCAGGCGCTGTTCGACCTTGGCGAGTTCGGATTGCGAGGTCAGGTCGGCCGCCAAAACGTCCACTTTCACGTGATATTCACGGGAAAGTCGCGTTGCGAGTGCTTCCAGACGCTCCACCCGGCGCGCCACCAGCACCAGCGGGTGGCCGCGCTGGGCGAAACGGTCGGCATACGTGGCGCCAATGYCGGTGGAGGCGCCGGTGATAAGGACGGTGTCGAGCGGTTCGGCAACGGACATGAGCGATGACTCCGCAAGTATGGATGGCCAGATCGCGTGACTCGCCGCGATGCATGCCGGCAAGCTTGCTCCCCACCGGCGGCCCTGTCACGCCCCATGGGGTTCGCACGAGCCGTAAAAGTACCTAGCACTCTTGGGTGGTTTTACGCTCGTGGGCCGCGACGTCCTGACCGAACATGATCGGGCGAGGGGACGCCCATCACGCCGACGTGAAACACCGTCACGCGGGCCCTCCAGGAAACTGGCCGGCGCCTGGCGTCCGCCTTCCAACGCACCAACCGCCAAACGGCGATCGACACCCAAAGGAGACAAGCTCATGAAGACATTCCAGCATTCCACGGCATGTGTGCTGGCCGCGGCGATGGCGATGTCCGCGCCCATGTTTGCGACGGCACAACAGGCTGCCTCCGAGTCTGCGGTCAATTCAACGGTGCACGAGCTGGGTCGCGAGGACAAGACGATCACGGCAACCGTCGTATCCGTCGATCAGGAAAAGCGGCTGGTCACCTTGAAGGGTCCCAAGGGCAAGGAAGTCACAGTGCAGGCTGGCCCCGATGTGCAGAACCTCGACAAGCTCAAGGCCGGCGATCAGGTGACAGCGCACTATCAGGCCGCGGTAGCTTTGCAGGTGATGTCCGCAGACAGCGCCCAGCCAGGCGTGGACTATTCGGCAGGCCAGTCTTCTGCACCCAAGGGCAGCGAGCCGGGCGCCAAGGCAAGTCAGAGCGTCACGGTGACGAGCAGGCTGACCGCGGTAGACCTCAAGCACCACACCATCACCGTGGCCGGTCCGGACGGCAAGAGCCGCACGATCGAGGTGAAGGATCCGGAGCGCCAGGCGCAACTGAACAAGCTGAAAGTAGGCGACATGATGGTCGTCACTTATGTCGAGGCGTTGGCGTTGACGGTGACGCCGAAGGGGAAGGCGGCGAAGTAAGGTGGGGCTTGAGGGGGCCGCGTGGCGGCCCTTTCTTGTTTGGCATCGTTGTGCGGCTGGTGTTGATCTTGATGCTGGGCGCAGATTTGGTTTCTGCTTGGCGTCTCGGTGGGCGAGGTCGTTTTTTTTTTGCGCGACATCCCGGCGGAGGCCGGACCTTGGCTTGTCATCCCGGCGCAGGCCGGAAGGGCTTTTCAAGCGCCGCATGGCTGGTCATCCAGAGCCCCGGTGCTTAGTTGTTGCGTTGACGCCAGGGTGCCGCCTGCGCGGCGGGCGTTTCGATCGGCTGCCGCCGCTCGAGTCACTTTTCTTTTGCTGGCCCAAGAGAGCCCTCGGGACTAGCTTCGCGTCGAAAGTAACCCAAAGAAAATGGCCTGATAACGCCCGCAGCATCGTGTTGAGATAAGCCCGAACGCTCGAGGCGCGTCCTTATGGGACATGTCTGTGGGAGCGCACCCTGTGCGCGACAGCCACGCCGCGGTGTACCGCTCCGTAGGTTTGTCGCGCACAGGGTGCGCTCCCACAAAGAGCGATCGCAAGATTGAATGGGCACCACAGCGCACGAAACCCTTGTAGGAGCGCACTTGTGCGCGACCGCGGAGCTGCGGTGTACCGCTTCGTAGGCTTGTCGCGCACAAGTGCGCTCCTACAAAAATGCAGCGGCTCCCAATCTTTTATCAGCGCCCCACGACGCGCGCTCCCACAAAGAGCGATCGCAAGATTGAATGGGCGCCACAGCGCGCGAAACCCTTGTAGGAGCGCACTTGTGCGCGACCGCRGCGCTGCGGTGTATCGCTTCGTAGGCTTGTCGCGCACAAGTGCGCTCCTACAAAAATGCAGCGGCCTCTAATCTTTTATCAGCGCCCCACGACGCGCGCTCCCACAAAGAGCAATCGCAAGATTGAATGGGCGCCACAGCGTGCGAAACCCTTGTAGGAGCGCACTTGTGCGCGACCGCGGAGCTGCGGTGTATCGCTTCGTAGGCTTGTCGCGCACAAGTGCGCTCCTACAAAAATGCAGCGGCCTCTAATTTTTTATCAGCGCCCCACGACGCGCGCTCCCACAAAGAGCGATCGCAAGATTGAATGGGCGCCACAGCGCGCGAAACCCTTGTAGG
>NZ_JBFTRY010000330.1:0-2137 GCF_056399745.1 Dyella sp. 01N36 | reverse complement strand
GACCTCGGGAACAGGCACTTCTTCCATCCAGATGCCCTGTTCGGGTTTGCGCTTGACCAGGGCTTTCATCATCTGAGGCATGGTATTTCCGTGGGGGAAGGGCGGGAAAACGGACATTATAGAAGCCTGGGCAGGGCGCCGCCTTCGTGCAGTGCAGCGTTGCCCCCGGGCCGGCCAGGGATTATGGTCGCAATTTTTTGCGACAACCCGGGTCGGGAACAGGCATGAAACGACGGATATTCACGCTGCTGGCGGCAACATGGGGCTTGATGATGGCCATTCCTAGCCACGCTGACGAAGGCATGTGGATGCCCTCGCAGCTGCCCTCCATCGGCAAGCAGCTGCATGCGGCGGGCTTCCAGGGCAATCCGGCCGATCTGGCTGACCTGACCAAGGCGCCGCTGAGCGCGGTGGTGAAGGTGGGCGGGGCCACGGGTTCGTTCATCAGCGACGACGGCCTGGTGCTGACCAACCACCACGTCGCATTCGGCGTGATCCAGTACAACAGCAACGCGCAGCGCGATCTGATCCAGAACGGTTTCGTCTCGCACGAGCGCACGGAAGAGCTGCCCGCCAACCCTGATTTCCGCCTGCGCGTGACCACCGGTTTCGACAAGGTCAGCGAGCAGGTGCTGGCGGCCGCCAGGGGCAAGACGGGGCGGGCCTATTTCGATGCGATCGACGCCATCAGCAAGACCCTGGTGGCCGATTGCGAGCGCGAAGCCGGCGTGCGTTGCAGCGTGGTCAACATGTTCTATGGCCGCGACTTCTACCTGGTCAAACAACTTGAACTGCGCGACCTGCGCCTGGTCTACGCGCCGCCGCGCGCCATCGGCAACTACGGCGACGAAGTGGACAACTTCGTGTGGCCGCGCCACGCGGGCGACTTCACCTTGTTGCGCGCTTACGTCGGCCCCGACGGCAAGCCGGCTGATTACGCCAAGGACAACGTTCCCTATCACCCGCCTGCGCACTTGCAGGTGGCACGCGATGGCGTGCGCGATGGGGATTTCGTGATGCTGGCGGGTTATCCCGGTACGACGTATCGCCATCGCACGGCGGCGGAGTTTGCCGATCAGGTGCAGTGGCGCTTGCCGACCACGGTGGCGGTGATGCAGCAGCTGCAGCATGTGATTGAAGACGCCGGACGCGATGATCGGCCTGCAGCCATCCGCTATGCCTCGCAACTGCAGTCGTTGAAGAACAACATCAAGCGCTATGAGGGCGAGTTGGATGGCCTCAAGCGCAGTGATGCGGTGACGATCCGCCGCACGGATGAGGACGCGATGATGGCGTGGCTGGCAGCACAGCCGCAGGCTGGCACGCTGCGTCCGCAGATCGACGAGGTCAATCGCCTGATTGCCGCCGGCAATGCGATGCGCGAACGCGATCTGCTGTTGGGCATGATGCAGGCGCAAACGCAGTTGTTGCGTTCGGCCATCATGCTGCAGCGACTCGCCATTGAGCGCGGCCAGGCGGATGCCCAGCGCGAGGCGGGCTATCAACAGCGCGATGAAGAACTGATCGCCGGCACGCTGCGCCAGGTTCAGCGCCGCTACGATCCGGCGGTCGAGAAACATTTGTTGCGGGCCTTGCTCACGCGCTATCAGGCCTTGCCCGATGCGCAACGCCTGCCTGAATTCGACGCTGCGTTCGGGCGTACGCCTGAAACTTTGTCGCACAAGCTCGAGCAGGTTTACGGCGCCACGCAGCTGGGTGACGAAGCGAAACGGCTGGCGTGGCTCRAGGCAGAGCCTGCGGCGGTGAGCAAGTCCGATGATGCACTGCTCGCGCTGGCTGCCCAGCTGCAACCTGCGCTGCTGCGCGTGGAAGGCGAGCGCAAGTCGCGCGAAGGCGACTTGCTGCGCCTTCGTCCGGCGTATATGGATGCGCTGATTGCCTATCGCGAAAAGCAGGGGCGCGCTGTCTATCCCGATGCCAACAGCACGCTGCGCGTGAGTTACGGCAAGGTCACACCGTTGAAGRCGCGCGATGCCGTGTCCTACGAACCGCAGACGACGACTGCCGGCATCGTGGAGAAGAACACCGGCGCGGAACCGTTCGATGCACCCAAGCCCTTGCTCGACGCCATCGCCAAGGGCGACTACGAGGGCTATGCGGATGCGAAGACCAAGGC
>NZ_JBFTRY010000329.1:0-2147 GCF_056399745.1 Dyella sp. 01N36 | reverse complement strand
CTACAGGGCGACCTGTCTGGGGTGCTCCCGCAACCCTTGTGGGAGCGCACCCTGTGCGCGACGGGGCGCCCATAATCAACGCCACGGCTGGCCGCCGACACGCTCTCCCATCGGCCTTCCTGGGTCCAGCCACCCCAAAACCCCAACATTGCCCCCCAGCCMGCCCCCCAGCGATAATCCAAGGTTCCAAGCCCCACATCTGGATTGATCATGCTGGACCCCGCACTGCTGCGTTCGCGCCTGGCCGAAACCGCCGCGCGCCTCAAGGACACCCGTGGCTACGAACTCGACGTGGCCGCCATCGAGGCGCTGGAGAGCCAGCGCAAGCAGTTGTCCACCGAGACGCAGGAGCTGCAGAACCTGCGCAATACGCGGTCCAAGGCGATCGGCCAGGCCAAGGCCAAGGGTGAAGACGTCGCCCCGCTGATGGCCGAAGTCGCCGGCATCGGCGACAAGCTCAAGGCCAACGAGCACGCCCTGACCGACGTGCAGGCCAAGCTCGCCGACATCGCGCTCGGCATCCCCAATATCCCGCACGAGTCCGTGCCGCTGGGCAACGACGAAACCCAGAACGCCGAGCAGCTGCGCTGGGGCACCCCGCGCACGTTCGATTTCCCGGTGAAGGATCACGTCGACCTCGGCGCCCGCCACGGCTGGCTCGATGCCGACGCCGGCGCCAAGCTGTCCGGCGCACGCTTCACCGTGCTGCGCGGCCAGCTGGCGCACCTGCATCGCGCACTCGCCCAGTTCATGCTCGACCTGCAGACCGGCGAGCACGGCTACCTCGAATGCAACGTGCCGCTGATCGTCAACGCCGACACCATGAAGGGCACCGGCCAGCTGCCGAAGTTCGAGGACGACCTGTTCTCCACCGAGGTCAACGAGAGCAAGCGCTACCTGATTCCCACCGCCGAAGTGGCGCTCACCAACCTCGTCGCCGACAGCATCATCGAAGCGGACGCACTGCCGATGCGCCTCACCGCGCACTCCATGTGCTTCCGCGCCGAAGCGGGCAGCTACGGCCGCGACACGCGCGGCATGATCCGCCAGCAYCAGTTCGAGAARGTCGAAATGGTGCAGATCGCCGCGCCCGAACACTCGCACGCCCAGCTCGAAGAAATGGTCGGCCACGCGGAGAAAGTGCTGCAGCTGCTGAATCTGCCGTACCGCAAGGTGCTGCTGTGCACCGGCGACATGGGCTTCTCGGCCATCAAGACCTACGACATGGAAGTGTGGCTGCCCAGCCAGAACACCTACCGCGAAATCTCCTCGTGCTCCAACTGCGGCGACTTCCAGGCCCGCCGCATGCAGGCCCGCTGGCGCAACCCCGCCACCGGCAAGCCCGAGCTGGTGCACACGCTCAACGGTTCCGGCCTCGCCGTGGGCCGCACCCTGGTCGCCGTGATGGAGAACTACCAGAACGCCGACGGCTCCATCACCGTGCCCGAGGTGCTGCGCCCGTACCTGCGCAACCTCACGCAGATCGCCTGAGGCACCGGACATGAGCATCCAGCGCTGGGACAAAGTGGAACTCGCCGCCAGCTACACCTTGCTGGTGATCCTGGCGACCGAACTGCTCACCCGTCTCGGCCTGGTCACCATGTTCCCCATGGCCACGGTGGACCTGGTGCTCAGCGCCATCGCCACCGTGCTGGTGGTGGGCTCCTTCTGGTTCGCCCGCCACAGCCGCAACCTCCGCTTCGCCATCATCGCCTTCGCCTCCGCGACCCAGCTGGTCCCGATGGTGATCCGCCAACCGATCCTGCTACTCCCGCTGCTTGGGGCAGCCGTACCGGTGGCCATCATGCTGTGGGCGATGATTGCCTTGTCGAAAAAAGGCAGGGAGCGGCACCGCATTCCTGATAGGATGGCGACCCTGCTTTTAAAGCCCGTCGTTGCGGCGCAGGCCGGAACCCAGGCGCCTCGGTCCCCAAAGGATCGAGACAAAACACGGAGAGATGGCCGAGCGGTTTAAGGCAGCAGTCTTGAAAACTGCCGTAGGTGTAAGCCTACCGTGGGTTCGAATCCCACTCTCTCCGCCAGAAATGGAAACGCCCCCGAATTGGGGGCGTTTTCGTTTCTGATGGACAGACTGGGTGAGAACCCACCCGGGTTCGACAAATTTGTCAGGAACAAATTTGGACAGC
>NZ_JBFTRY010000328.1:0-2161 GCF_056399745.1 Dyella sp. 01N36 | reverse complement strand
AGACCCTGCTGGCGATCCTGGCCGAGCGCGAATTTCCCATCAGCGAACTGGTCCCTCTGGCCAGCGAGCGCTCCGCCGGTGAGAAAATCAGCTTCGACGGCAAACAGGTCACCGTGCGCAACCTTGCCGACTACGATTTCGACGGCGTCGATATCGCCTTCTTCTCGGCTGGTGGTTCGGTGAGCCGCGAGCACGCGCCGCGCGCCGCTGCCGCGGGCGCCGTGGTGATCGACAACACCTCCGAATACCGCTACCAGGACGATATCCCGCTGGTGGTGAGCGAAGTGAACCCGCACGCCATCGCCGAGTACACCACGCGCGGCATCATCGCCAATCCCAATTGCTCGACCATGCAGATGCTGGTGGCGCTGGCGCCGATCCATCGCGCCGTGGGCATCGAGCGCATCAATGTGGCGACCTACCAGTCGGTATCCGGCGCCGGTCGCAGCGGCATGGAAGAACTGGGCAAGCAGACCTCCGCGCTGCTCAGCTTCCAGGAAGTGGAAACCAGGAAATTCCCCAAGCAGATCGCCTTCAACGTGATCCCGCACATCGACGACTTCCAGCCCAACGGCTACACCAAGGAAGAAATGAAGATGGTGTGGGAGACGCGCAAGATCCTCGAAGACCGCACCATCCAGGTGAACCCCACCGCGGTGCGCGTGCCGGTGTTCTACGGCCATGCCGAGGCGGTGCACATCGAGACGCGCGAGAAGATCAGCGCCGAGCAGGCGCGCGCACTGCTGGAAAGCGCCGACGGCGTGGTGGTGATGGACGAGCGCAAAGCCGGTGGCTATCCCACGCCGGTGGGTGATGCCGCCGGGCAGGACCCGGTGTTCGTCGGCCGCATCCGCGAGGACATCTCGCACGAGCGCGGCCTGGACCTGTGGATTGTCGCGGACAACATCCGCAAGGGTGCGGCGCTCAACGCCGTTCAAATCGCAGAACTTCTGATCGAGGACTATCTGTAATGAAGCATGTGCTGACCGGGTTGGTGATGTGCGCTCTGGTATCCGTGGTACCCGCTCGGGCGGCACAGCCGTCAACCTCGCCGGCCGCACAGGCCGCCGATCAGAAACAGTTGGATCAGGCCATCGAGAAGCAGCAGGCCGCGCTCAAGCAGCTGCAGGGCGACGTGGCGCGTGAAGAAAGCAAGTCTCACGACACCGATGCCAAGCTCAAGCAGCAGGATCAGACCATTGCCGAGCTCCAGGCCCAGCTGAAGGCCGCGAAGGCGGCACCCCCGTCCACCGGGCATTGAGGGCAGGCGGCGACCCCCGGGTCACCGTTTTACGAGAACAAGCACCTGCAAAGTGCTGTAAATACTGATCAACGCTATTGTTGATTGGCTTGTATCTAACTAAAGTGACGCCTCGTTGCAGGCGCTGCCGTTTTTCGGCATGCGGATAAGAAAACGTCACGGGGTCGTTCGGGGGAAACACGATGAATCGTTCGTTGAAGCTGTCGATGCTGCTGGCGCTTGCCCTCGGCAGCAGCCAGGCAGCCGCGCTGGAACTGGGTCAGATCCAAGTGAAATCCGCCCTCGGGCAGCCGCTGCTGGCCGAAATTCCGCTCAATCCCGCCAACGCGGCCGAGCTGGAGAATCTCACGGCCCGGCTGGCTTCCTCCGAGGATGCGGCCCAGGCCGGCGTCGCGGCCGGTCCCACGGTTCCCCTTTCCTTCGCGGTGGTGGATGGCGCCAACGGCAAGAAGGTGATCCGCATCACCAGCGCCGCCCCCGTCAATGACCCCTATCTCGACCTGCTGGTCGAGGTGAACAACGCCTCGGGCAAGAGCCTGCGCGAGTTCACCATCCTGCTCGACCCGCCGGGCAGCGCTGTCAGCAGCGTGCCGGCAACGCGCGCGCCGACCCAGTCCACCGGCAAATCGTCCCGCCGCGCCACGGCGAGCCCGCCGGCCGCGACCAGCACCGAATCCACCGCCGCCGCTCCCGCGCCGGCCGCAGAACCCAAGCCGGCCAAGCCCGCGCCGACGCCGCGCGTGGCCGCCAATGGCACGTTCACGGTGGAGCGCGGCCAGACGCTGTCCGCCATCGCCCACGAGACCGCGCCGCAGGGCGTGGACATGAACCAGATGCTGGTGGCCCTGAAGACGGCCAATCCCGACGCCTTCTATCGCGACAACATCAACGCCCTGAAGA
>NZ_JBFTRY010000327.1:0-2163 GCF_056399745.1 Dyella sp. 01N36 | reverse complement strand
GCGCTGGCCGTGGCCGCCGCCGCCCAGTGGCTGGCCAATTTCGCCATCACCAGCACCTTCCCTGCGCTGGCTGAAGCGGGCCTCGCTTTCGCCTACGGCTTGTATGCCGCGTTTGCCCTGATTTCGCTGATCTTCGTGTTGAAGGCCGTGCGCGAGACCAAGGGCATCGAGCTGGAAGATATGCAGAGCTGAGTATTTAGGGACGAGGGGCGAGCGTGGGCAGGCGGTCTTGGCGCCCTCACTACTCGCCCCTGACCCCTTTTAAGGCCCAGCCAACCGGCATGCGACAATACCCGCATGACCGACTTCCGCACGCTCCCCTTAAAGCCCGCGCTGCTCGCCAGCGTGGAAACCCTCGGTTTCACCGAGATGACGCCAGTGCAGGCACAGAGCCTGCCGCCGATCCTGGAAGGTCGCGACGTGATCGCGCAGGCGCGTACCGGCAGCGGCAAGACCGCTGCGTTCGGCCTGGGCCTGCTGCAGCAGATCGACGTGGAGACGATCCGGCTGCAGGCGCTGGTGCTTTGCCCGACGCGCGAGCTGGCTGACCAGGTGAGCAAGGCCATCCGCAAACTGGCGGCCAATATTCCCAACGTGAAGTTGCTGACGCTGTGCGGCGGCATGCCGCTGGGCCCGCAGCTCGCCTCGCTCACGCATGACCCGCATATCGTGGTGGGCACGCCGGGGCGTATCCAGGAACATCTCAAGCGCTCGAGC
This sequence comes from Dyella sp. 01N36, assembly GCF_056399745.1. Taxonomy (NCBI): domain Bacteria; kingdom Pseudomonadati; phylum Pseudomonadota; class Gammaproteobacteria; order Lysobacterales; family Rhodanobacteraceae; genus Dyella; species Dyella sp. 01N36. The sequence goes on along the minus strand of NZ_JBFTRY010000327.1, from coordinate 1,446 downwards.
CTGCACGGCGGCGGCATCAAGGTGCTGGTGCTGGACGAGGCCGATCGCATGCTCGACATGGGCTTTTCCGAAGCTATCGACGACATCGTGGGGCGCATCTCCAAGCATCACCAGACGCTGCTGTTCTCGGCTACCTATGCCGAGGAAATCCGCCAGGTGAGCAAGCGCCTGCAGCGCGATCCGGTGGAAGTGACGGTGGAGACGCCGCACGAGGAGACCACCATCGAGCAGCGTTTCCACGAAGTGGAGCCGGCGCAGAAACTCGATGCGCTCGCGCAATTGCTGGCCAAGGGCACGCTGCGGGATGAACAGGCGCAGCACGCGCTGGTGTTCTGCAATATGCGCAAGGACGTGGACGCGGTCGCCGAGGAACTGGACAAGCGCGGCTTCTCGGCGCTCGCACTGCACGGCGACATGGAGCAGCGCGATCGTGACGAAGTGCTGGTGCAGTTCGCCAACCGCAGCTGCGCCGTGCTGGTGGCCACCGACGTGGCGGCGCGCGGCCTCGATATCGTCGCGCTGCCCCTGGTGGTGAGCTTCGACATTGCACACGATCCGGACACGCACACGCATCGCGTGGGCCGCACCGGTCGCGCCGGCGAGAATGGCCTCGCCATCACGCTGGTGACGCCGCGCGAACGCCCCAAGGCAACCAATATCGAACAACAGCTGGGCCAGCCGCTGCCGTGGCATCCGCTGCGGGTGGCGCCCTCGCGCGGCAAGCAGCTCAACCTCGCACCGATGAAGACGGTGGTGATCGATGCCGGCCGCCAGGACAAACTGCGACCCGGCGATATCCTCGGCGCACTGACCGGCGACGCTGGATTGGACGCCAAGGACATCGGCAAGATCGACGTATTCGCCACCCGTGCCTATGTGGCCATCCGTCGGGATCTTGCGAACAAGGCGCTGGAGCGACTGCGCGCGGGCAAGATCAAGGGGCGGAACTTCCGGGTACGCTCGCTGCACTGAGGTTACCCGCTGCCCGCTACGCGCGAGGCTGCCCTTCGCAAAGGATGTCGTTTTCATGATACGCCGGCTCAGCTACGCGCTCGCCCTGATCGCCCTTGTCAGCTCTGCGTCCATCCACGCCGCCACGCCGGTCTACGGCTATCGCGTGGTGCATGTCTATCCGCATGACACCTCGGCGTATACGGAAGGCTTGTTCTACAAGGACGGCTATCTGTACGAGAGCACCGGTGAAGCGGGCGAGTCGACCGTGCGCAAAGTGGAACTGGAAACCGGCAAGGTACTGCAGCGCCATGATGTGCCGGATGCGTATTTCGGCGAGGGCATCGTCGACTGGAATCACGAGCTGATCCAGCTCACCTGGAAGAGCGAGCTTGGTTTTGTCTACGACCTGGCCAGCTTCAGGCAGCAGCGCACCTTCCGCTATCCCGGCGAAGGCTGGGCGCTCACGCGCGACAGCAAGCATCTGTACATGAG
>NZ_JBFTRY010000326.1:0-2191 GCF_056399745.1 Dyella sp. 01N36 | reverse complement strand
CACCTCAAGCGTTCGGGCTTATCCCAACACGATGCTGCGGGCGTTATCAGGCCATTCTCTTTGGGTTACTTTCGACGCGAAGCTAGTCCCGTGGGATCTTTTGGGCCAGCAAGAGAAAAGTGACTCGAGCGGCGGCAGCCGTTCGAAACGCCCGCCGCGCAGGCGGCACGCTGGCGATATCGCCACAATCGAGTGAAAAGTCACCGGATCTCCGTCTTCACAGGAATGACGAACTGAAAATCGGCCGCACAGCGATGACGAGCTAAAACTCTACCGCGCCCTAGGCACCGGCCCCTGCAACATCCCCAACACCCTCTTCGCCACCCGCCCCACCGGCCCCAACTTATCCGTAATCATCCCCATCAACCGGAAATCCTCTTCACTCCAGTAACGCACCAGGAAACTGGAAGGCAAGAACACCGCGACAAACGTCACCGCCCCCGTGATGAAGGCAAAGTGCCCCGGCGTCACCGCCGCCACCAACCATCCCGCTCCCGTGGCCACCAACCCCACGACAAACAGCTTCAGCATCGGTGCGATCGGCAACCCGGCACTGGCCACACGCCGGATATAAAACGTGCAGATCGCCAGCTCAGCCAGACGCGTGCCGGCATAGCAAAGCACCGCGCCCAGCAGACCAAAGTGCGGAATCAGGCTGAACCCAAGGATCACGTTGATGATCAACGCCGACCCGGAGATGCGCAGACGGTCCCCCTGCCGATCCGTCACCACCTGGAAGGCGGCGATGCTGTTGGTGATCAGCAACAGCCCCGCCAATACCAGGGTGACCTCGATCGCAGGAATCGCATCGATGTACTTGTTGCCGTACATCAGCGTCACCAACCCCGGCGTGGTGACAAAACCCAGCCCCGCAATCATCAGACCGGTGGCCCAATAGAATCGCGTCGCCTCCGACAGCACGCGGGTTGCGTGCGATTGCCCACTCTGGCCAAAGGCGCGCGCCATGTAGGGCAGCAGTGTCGAGGTAAGTCCCACTGAGAACAGCTCCACCGCGCCGCGCGTCAAGGTGCCCGCAATGGCGAAGAAGCCCACCGCCGTGGAATTGGCATAGGTGTTGAGCAGAAAGACTTCGATCGTGTTGGTCTTCAGCGCAATCAACAGGATCAGCACCGCGGTAAGCCGCAAGTGGCGCGTCAGGCGCTTGGACATTTCATCGGGCACGTCGCCCGGGCCAAACGGCAGGCAGTAATGGCGATACGCCATGCGGTTGATCAGGTTCAGCGTCAGGCAGGAGACCGCAAAGATCCCGACGAAGGCGAGCAGGCCTGCGTGGAACCAGGTGGCAAGCCCCACCAGGGCCAGCATGATGACGCCCGAGATCACCGTGGCGATGGACACCGGCTCGAAATGCTCCTGCCCTTTCGATATGGCCACCAGCAGGCTGTAATTGGCCTTGGCCACCACGCCGATAGCCACGAGTACCGTGATCGGCAAGATGAAGCCCGCCCATTCCTGCGGGCGGATGATCGCGACACCGGCGAAAAACAGCGCAATCACAACCGCGCAACTCCACATCTGATTGCGCATCAGGCGATAGGAGATATGCGAGGCGACCTCGGGCAGCTCCGCACCGTAGGCCTCGGCGATGAATTTGGTCGAAGAAGTCGTCAATGCGTGATTGCTGCAAGTCATCAACCAGCCGCACAGCCACACCGTGAACGCATAGCGGCCAAAGTCCGCCGGCCCCAGCGCGCGCGCAATCCACACGCTGATGAACAGGCCCAGCGCGTATTCCACATAGGTGGAAGCCGACACCAGCGCCATGCTGCGAAGTGCTGCCATACGACGATTCATCTAAACCTGCCCCTGCTGATACCTTGCCATTCGTCCCATCCAAGCCCTAGGGCGTTGTGTGCGCCGCCAGCGGCGAGTTCGATCCGCTGCCCGGCGGCTGCTGCAGCAACCACATCGCCACGCCACTGCCGCGGTTGTTCCAGTTGAAGCGACGCACCGTCTCGCCAATCTGCGCGCACTCGGTGTTGTAGGAGGAGGCCAGTGCGTCGAGACGACGCTTCAGCGCATCGCTTTGCGCCGGATCGCGCTCGAAGTAATAGGCTGCCGCCACCGGCATCACCAGCTCGACGTTGTGCGAGTCGCTGTACCAGCCGTCGGAATCCTCGATCTCGGCCAGCTTGCTGCGACTGGCGCCCGAGGATGCCCAGTACCAGGC
>NZ_JBFTRY010000325.1:0-2192 GCF_056399745.1 Dyella sp. 01N36 | reverse complement strand
GCATCAGCCTGCGGAGCGAGGCTGGTGGTCAACTGGTCGGCTTGCTGCTGGATCGCCTGCGTCTTGCTGCGCGCGTCGGTGAGGATGTCGTCGGTGAGCTTGGTCTTGTCGGTCAGCGTCTTCTTGATCTGGTCGAGCTGTGTGCTCAACTGGTCAGGCGTGGCGAGCACGGTCTGCTGGATCTGCCCGTTGTTCTGGGTGTCCTGGGCCAAGACGGGAGAGGCGCCAGCGACGGCGAATAGAAGGATCAGCAGCAGACGAGACAGGATAGGCATGCGGGCATGATCCCGACCGGTCCTGAACCGGTCAATGAATAAATGTTTTGACGGTGTGTTCAGGCCCGGGCATTCACGCTCTCTTGATGAGCGCCTTCGACCTCGCCAACACCATGCCGCCCTGGGACGGAAACGTCGCCAAGGCACGCCTGCTTCAGTCCGAACTGGCCGCGCAGGTGCGGCTGGTGGACGACTATCCGCCACTGCGCCATGTCGCCGGCGTCGATGTGGGCTTTGAAGAGAGCGGTGCGGTGACGCGCGCGGCGGCGGTGTTGATCGATGCGCAGACGCTGGCGCCGATCGCCGAAGTGGTCGCGCGACAGCCGACGCGCATGCCCTATATCCCCGGGCTGCTCTCGTTTCGCGAGCTGCCTGCCTTGCTGCAAGCTTTGTCGGAACTGCCGGAATCGCCGGATCTGGTGTTCGTCGACGGCCACGGCATCGCGCATCCGCGACGACTCGGCATCGCCGCGCACCTGGGCGTGGTCACCGGCCTGCCGACCATCGGCGTGGCGAAATCGATCTTGGTGGGTGTGCACGAGGAAGTGGGGCCGCACCGTGGCGACCGTCAGCCGCTGGAGTACAAGGGCGAAGTGATCGGCTGCGTCCTGCGCAGCAAGGATCGCATCCGGCCCTTGATCATTTCGCCGGGGCATAGAGTGAGCATGGCCACTGCGCCGGAACTGGTGCTGGCGTTTGGTACGAAGTATCGGTTGCCCGAGCCTACGAGGCTGGCTGATCGGCTGGCGTCGCGGCGAGGAACCGTGCGCCGCTGACTTTCAGCTGGTCGCGCGAACCAGGCGATAACCAAACGCCGCCGCCAGCCGGGCTACGGCAGCGATCGCTTCGGGCTGCCGCGACACTGATCCGCTCGATGCGCCCAGTCGCCAACGCGCTCGCTCGTGCGCCACGGCACGCGAACTGGCCAACCCGTGCTGCTCCAGTTCGCGCAGAAAGCGATACACCGTGCCGAGACTGGTGTGTGGCTCCAGCGCCTGCGCGCGACACATCAGTTCCACCGCATCCGGCTCGTCACTCGCCTCGTGCAGCACCCGCCAGATCGCCAGGCGCGGTGGCGTGGCACGCATGCCCGCCTGCGCCAGCAGCTGATGAACGTCGGCCGGCGCAGTGGACATGGCGTCAGGCATCCTTGTTGCCCTTGGCGATCTCTTCCGCGGCCTTGCGGATGATGTCGCCGATGCGCTTCACTTCATCCGCGTTCCACGGGCCGCCGTGCATGAACAGCGCACGCTTGAGGCTGTGCATGGCCTCGCGCAAGGCCATCGGGGCGGCAGCGCGGGCAAACATCTTGGCGGTCTGCTCCATGCGCGACATCACCGTGTCCACGGCTTCCTTGTTTTCGGCGAGAAACGCCTTGCCTTCGGCCGTGATGGTGTAGAGCTTCTTGCCGCCGTCGTTTTCCACGCTCGCGTGACCCAGCTCCTCGAGCAGGGTGAGGGTGGGATAGACCGCGCCGGGGCTGGGCGAGTAGGCGCCGTCGAACATCTCCTCGATGGTGCGGATCAGTTCGTAGCCATGACGCGGCTGTTCGGCGATCAAGGCGAGCAGGATCAGCTTGAGGTCGCCGTGGCCAAACACGCGGCCCCCGCGGAAACGTCCACCCATGCCACCCCAGCCGCCTTCACCCTCGTCGTCCCCGAAGCCCCGACCGCGTCCCCGGCCACGGCCCATGCCGATGGCCTCGCGAGCCCAGGCATCGCGGCCTTCGTGGCAGTGGTGGTGATGGTGCGCGTGGTGCCGATCGAACAAATGACGAAATCCCATGACTAACTCCGATATATCGTAAGTAACAGTCTTAAGATATATCGTGAGTTTCGAAAAATGCAAGTGCGCGCCCATGACGACGCCCCTGTCCCCCCTTGTGGGAGCGCACCCTGTGCGCGAACGCGGCGCGAG
>NZ_JBFTRY010000324.1:0-2226 GCF_056399745.1 Dyella sp. 01N36 | reverse complement strand
ATCCGGAAGCATGCGCACCGACGACATGCAGCTGAGCGGGCAGCCGGTCAGCCGCTTTGGTGCAGTGGAGGCGATTGCCGGCGATTTCATTGCGCGTCGTAGCGGCGATGAGATGGGTTTGATCCTGTTCGGCAGCCGAGCCTTCCTGGTGACGCCGCTCACCTATGACTTGCAGGCCGTGCGCGCACAGCTGCAGGGCGCGGCCGTGGGCCTGGCAGGTACCGAAACGGCGATTGGCGATGCCATCGGCGTGGCGGTGAAGCGGCTGGCGGGTTTGCCGGAACAGGCGCGCGTAGTCGTGCTGCTGACCGATGGCGTCAACAACGCCGGCAACATCGCGCCGCTTGATGCCGCGCATGCGGCGAAAGCCGCTGGCGTGCGCATCTACACCATCGGCATCGGCGCCACGGAGATGAGCATTCCCGATTTGTTTGGCACGCATACGGTGAATCCGTCGGCGGACCTGGACGAAAACATGCTGCGCACCATGGCGACGCAGACCGGTGGTCGCTATTTCCGCGCTACGGATGCCAGTCAATTGGCCGATGCCTATCGCGCCATCGATGCACTTGAGCCGATGCCGCAACAAGGCCCTTCGCTGCGGCCGCGCCATGAGTTGTTCCGCTGGCCGCTGGGCTTCGCCGTGCTGGCATGGCTGCTCGCCTTCGCACCGCATGTGCGCCGCCGGGAGGCGTTTGCATGAGCGAGGCATGGCAGCAGTTTCATTTCCTGCGGCCGTGGTGGCTGCTCGCTCTTTGCGCGCTGCCGCTGTTGATTGCGCTTGCCGCAGGGCGACACGGTGCGCGCGAACAACTGTCGCGCCTGGTCGATGCGGAGTTGTTGCCGTTCCTGTTGAAAGGAAATCCCGTGCGCAGGCGCGCCACGCCATGGTTGCTGGCCTGTGGCTGGGCGCTCGTCACGCTGGCGATGGCAGGACCCACCTGGAGCCGCGTGGCGCAACCCTTGTATGCGAAACGCGCCGCCCAGGTGGTGGCCGTGTCGCTGTCGCAGCGCATGTTGGCGCGCGATGTGACACCAAGCCGGCTGGATCGCGCGCGCTACAAGGTGCGAGATCTCCTGGCCAGCAATCATGATGGGCTGAACGCGTTGATCGCGTACGCTGGCGAAGCCTTCGTGGTGGCGCCGTTGACCTCCGATGGCGCGGCGCTCAACGATCTGCTGGCGGCACTCTCGCCCGATACCATGCCTGTCGATGGCGACGATCCGGCCCAGGCCATCGAACGCGGCGTCAGCCTGATACACGACGCCAAGGTCGGCGGCGGCTCGCTGGTGCTGGTCACCGATGATGCCGATGCTGCGGCGCAGGCTGCCGCGCGCAAGGCGCTGGCCGATGGCGTGCGCGTTTCGGTGCTGGGCATCGGTACTGCGCAAGGTGGCCCGGTACCGCTGTCGGACAACAGCTTCCAGCGCGACGCGCAAGGCGGCGTGACGCTCGCGCGGCGCAACGACGATGCCTTGCGCGCACTCGCCGCCAGCGGCGGCGGGCAATACGTGCCGATGACCGATGATGATCGCGACATACGCGCGCTCGATGGCGAACTGCGCGCAGGCGGACCGGCAACACTGGCGGCCGATCTGCACGGCGACGAATGGCAGGATCGCGGGCCATGGTTGCTGCTGTTGTTGCTGCCGCTGGCGGCCACGTCGTTCCGCCGTGGTTGGCTGATGCTGTTCGCGCTGGCGTTGCTGCCCGCGATGCCCGGTGTGGCACAGGCGAGCACGTGGAGCGATTTGTGGCGTCGCCCCGATCAACAAGCCGCCATGGCGTTGCAACAGGGCGATGCCAGGCGTGCCGAGCAGTTGGCGCGCGATCCCGCCTTGCGTGGAGCGGCCGCCTATCGCGCCGGAGACTACGCCGCGGCAGGCAATCAGCTGCGCCCGCTGGCTGGCACTGACGCGCAATACAACCTTGGCAATGCGCTGGCCAGGCAGCGCGATTACCAGGGCGCCCTGGATGCCTACGATCGAGCGCTCAAGGCCGATCCCAAGAACGCCGATGCGCTGGCCAATCGCAAGGCGGTGGAAGACTGGATGCGTCATCAGCCTAAGAATCCGCAGAACGACAACGGTGCGAAGGACAACAAGGGCAAGGCAGGCTCGGGTCCCTCGACTACACCGCCCGACAATGCACAAGGCCAGGCGGGCCAGCAGCGCGACGAGAGCAAACAGTACCAGGGCCAAGGCAAGTCCTCGCAGGATGCTCAC
>NZ_JBFTRY010000323.1:0-2245 GCF_056399745.1 Dyella sp. 01N36 | reverse complement strand
CTATGTACCCTCGGAGGTTGTCCCACAACGACGCGCCTCAAGCGCTCGGGCTTATCCCAACACAATGCTGCGGGCGTCATCAGGCCATTCTCTTTGGGTTACTTTTCTCTTGGGCCAGCAAGAGAAAAGTGACTCGGTCGGCGGCAGCCGATCGAAACGCCCGCCGCGTAGGCGGCAAGCTGGCCTCGAGGCAACAACCGAAGACTGACGAAACTGAATGACCAGCCATTCGGCTGTTGAAGCGCGCCCCCGGTCTGCGTCGGCATAGCAAACAAAACGCCACCTACGCTGCAACGACGAGCACCCCTGCCCCCTCTCGTGCAGCGCAGGGATGACAAGCGAAGGCGGGCCCGTGCCGGAATGACCAACAAAAGCAAAACCCTGYCACCCCCTCCCGACCAAAGTCGAACCCCTCCCCCACCCCCATTCGCCCCCGTATTGTCTCGATCCAATTGGCGAAAAACCCCGTCGGAGCTAAACTCGGAAGGTTCCCCGTCTCCCCCCGCGGAGACGTCCACTTACAGCCGCGCCATCCCCCCGGCGCCGCGGAGAGAAGCTCCCCATGGATCAGCTCGACGACATCCTCCAGCAAGACCTCGACCCCACCGAAACCCAGGAATGGGTCGAATCGCTCAACGCGGTCATCAATCACGATGGCACCGAGCGTGCGCATTACCTGCTGGAGAAGATGGTCGATTCGACGCGCCGGGCTGGCGGCTACCTGCCGTTCAACCCGACCACCGAGTACGTCAACACCATCTCGCCGGCCAACGAAGCCAAGATGCCGGGCGACGCCGCGATGGAATGGCGCATCCGCACGCTGATCCGCTGGAATGCGATGGCGATGGTGGTGCGCGCCAACCGCAAGCCGGGCGAGCTGGGCGGCCACATTGCCAGCTTCGCCTCGTCGGCCACGCTGTATGACGTGGGCTTCAACCATTTCTGGCGCGCTCCGAGCGCCGATCATCCGGGCGACCTGGTGTTCCACCAGGGCCATTCGAGCCCGGGCGTGTATGCGCGCTCCTTCCTGGAAGGCCGCATCGCCGAGGACCAGCTCGACCTGTTCCGCATGGAAGTGGCCGGTCATGGCCGTGGCCTGTCGTCCTACCCSCAYCCCTGGCTGATGCCKGACTWCTGGCARKTSCCGACRGTGTCGATGGGCCTGGGCCCGATCCAGGCGATCTACCAGGCGCAGTTCTGGAAGTACCTGGAACACCGCGGCCTGATGCCCAAGACCGATCGCAAGATCTGGTGCTTCCTGGGCGACGGCGAAACCGATGAGCCCGAGTCGCTCGGCGCCATCTCGCTGGCCGGCCGCGAAGGCCTGGACAACCTGGTGTTCGTGATCAACTGCAACCTGCAGCGCCTGGACGGYCCGGTGCGCGGCAACGGCAAGATCATCCAGGAACTGGAAKGCGTGTTCCGCGGCGCCGGCTGGAATGYSATCAAGGTGGTGTGGGGCAGCTACTGGGATCCGCTCCTCGCGCGCGACACCAAGGGCGTGCTGCGCAAGCTGATGATGGAAACCGTCGACGGCGAGTACCAGGCCTGCAAGGCCTTCGGTGGCGCCTATACGCGCGAGCACTTCTTCAACAAGTATCCCGAAACGCGCGAGATGGTCGCCAACTTGTCGGACGASGACATCTGGCGCCTGAACCGCGGCGGCCACGATCCGCACAAGGTGTACGCGGCGTACGACCAGGCCGTGAAGACCAAGGGCATGCCGACCGTGATCCTCGCCAAGACGGTGAAGGGTTACGGCATGGGCGCCGCCGGCGAATCGCAGAACCCGACGCACCAGCAGAAGAAGCTGGACGCCGACGCCGTGCGCCACTTCCGCGACCGCTTCAACATCCCGGTGCCGGACGATCAGCTGGCCGACGTGCCGTACTACCACCCGGGCAAGGACTCGCCGGAAGTGCAGTACATGCTGGAGCGTCGCCGCGCGCTGGGCGGTTCGCTGCCGCAGCGTCGCCGTACCTCCGATGTGAAGCTCAAGGCGCCGGAACTGTCGGCCTTCGAGCAGATCACCAAGGGCACCGGCGAGCGCGAAATCTCCACCACCATGGCGCTGGTGCGCGGCATGAACCTGATGCTGCGCGACAAGCAGATCGGCGAGCGCATCGTGCCGATCGTGSCCGACGARKCGCGCACSTTCGGCATGGAAGGCMTGTTCCGCCAGATCGGCATCTACGCGCCGTTCGGCCAGAAGTACCGTCCGCAGGATGCCGACCAGCTGCTGTAT
>NZ_JBFTRY010000322.1:0-2266 GCF_056399745.1 Dyella sp. 01N36 | reverse complement strand
GGCCTCCACCGCGCCGCCACCGCCGGTCGATGCGCAATTGACGCTCACCAACACCAATGCTGCGCACGCCGCCGGCTACACCGGGGCGGGCGTCACCATCGGCGTGGTCGATACCGGCGTGACCTCCACCCACCCGGCTTTGGCGGGGCGCGTGATCAAGGAACTCACCTACGTCAATCCCGCCACCAACAACCTCAAGGTCGATGACGTCAACGGACACGGCACTTACGTGGCCGAGATCGCGGCGGGCAAGCCCTTTGGCCAGTTCGTCGGCGRCATCGCCCCGGGCGCGAACATCGTGTCGGCACGCATCATCGACGACAGCGCGCCCGACGATAATGGCTCCACGCCACCGGCGCCGGTGAATTCGTCCGATGCGATACCGCTGGGCCAGGTCAATGCCGATCTGATCGCCAACGGCGTCAGGGTGATGAACAACTCCTGGGGCGGCATCAGCTGGAGCGCCAGCGACACCGCCACCACCCAGGGTTTCCACGACGCGTACAACACCTTCATCAATAGCTGGGGCGGCCTGGTGGTGTTTGCGGCGGGCAATGATTCGCAGGCCAATCCCAGCAGCATCGCGGCGCTGCCGAGCCTGGCGCCGGATCTGGCGAAGGGCTGGCTCACCGTGGTGGCAATCAACAGCAACAGCCCCACTCAATTGGACAGCTATTCGAACCGATGCGGCATCGCGATGAACTACTGCCTGGCCGCGCCCGGCGATGTGATCGTGAGCGGCAAGAGCGATACCAGCACGGCCAACGAGACCTACTGGATTGTCGAAGGCACCTCGCTGGCGGCGCCGCAAGTCTCCGGCGCGGCTGCCCTGGTGTGGCAGGCCTACCCCTATTTCAACAACGATCTGGTGCGCCAGACCTTGCTCGGTACCGCCGATCCCTTGGGCGGCTCGCAGCCGAACGCCACCTTTGGCTACGGCGAACTCGACGTGGGCAAGGCGGTCAATGGGCCGGAACAATTCAACTGGGGCGACGTCACTGTCAGCTTCAGCGGCAGCTCAAGCTGGAACAATCCCATCTCCGGCGCCGGCGGCCTGATCAAGCAGGGCACGGGCACGCTGACGCTGACCCAGCCGTCCAGTTATACCGGCTTGACCCAGGTGCAGGGCGGCATGCTGGTGGCTGCATCGTTGGCATCGAGCGTGAGCATTGGCGCCCAAGGCGTGTTGAGCGGTACACCATCGATAGCCGGATCAGTCACCAATGCCGGCGTGCTGGCGGTGGCCGGTACCGATGTCAACGTGGCCGGCAACTATGCGCAACAGGCGGGCAGTCGGCTGGCGGTATCGCTGGGCTCGGCGTTGCGGGTCGGTGGCGCGGCCACGCTGAGCGGTGGCGATCTTTACGTCACGGGCATCAATTCGGGCTATCAGGCCAATGCGCATACGGACGTGCTGACGGCCAGGGCCGGCATCTCCGGCACGTTCTCCGCATTGGACGTGGCCACCGGCGTATTGCTCAGCGCCACGCTCAACTACAACAGCACGGACGCGTGGTTGAACGTGGCCCAGGTGCAAGCCTCGGCGGTGACGGGCATGACGTATACGCCGGCCTCGTTTGGCGCCGCGCAGCGCATCGATGGCGCGTTCAATCAGATCAACACGCAGGTGAGCTCGGGCACCACCGTCACCGGCAATCCGCTGCCGACCTCGTTCATCAATGGCGCAGCAAGCCTGCAGCAAACCGCAACGACCGCTGCCTTGCAGCAGTCGTTGAATTCACTGTCGGGCCAGMTGCACGCGGCGAGCGCAGCGATGACTTTCGATGCGATGGATGCAGGGACGCGTGCGCTATCGCAACGCTTCGACCAGCTGGGCGAGGTCTATACCGCCGGCGGCTGGACGCAGACGCTGGGTAGCTACGGCAGCATGAATCGCAGTGGCTACAACAGCGTGGGCTATGACCTTAACGGCTGGATGGCCGGCCAGGATCGCCGCGTGGGCAGCAATGGGGTCATGGGTTTTGCGGTGAGCCAAAGCCAGGATCTGGGACGCCTCGACGAATTCGCCGACCAGGGCCGCAGCCGCGCGGTGGAAGGCATGCTTTACGGTGGTTTCGTACAGAACCAGTGGTATGCGATGGGACGGCTGGGCATGGGCTCGTATCGCGAGGACATGCGTCGCCATCTCGAGCTGGGCAGCGATGTGGAAAGTGTCGCCAGCGATACCAACGGTACCTACGACATTGCCTATGGCGAAAGCGGCTACCGGATGCAGTGGGGCGGTGTGCGCATAACGCCATATGCC
>NZ_JBFTRY010000321.1:0-2314 GCF_056399745.1 Dyella sp. 01N36 | reverse complement strand
CCTTTCAGCAACTTCATCGAGATGCTGGCGATCTTTCTGATTCCGGGCGGTCTTTGCTACACCTTCGGCAGCATGGTGGGCGATCGCCGCCAGGGCTGGGCGATCCTCGCCACCATGCTGCTTATTTTTGTCCCGCTCTGCTTTGGCGCCATCGCCGCCGAACAGGCCGGCAATCCTGCGCTGCACGGCCTGGCCGTGGATCAGCAAGCCTCCGCGCTGCAGGCGGGCGGCAATATGGAAGGCAAGGAAACGCGCTTCGGCATCGCCGCCAGCGGCCTGTTCGCCACCATCACCACGGCAGCCTCTTGCGGCGCTGTCAATGCCATGCAYGACTCSYTCACCSCSMTSGGCGGCCTGGTGCCGATGTGGCTGATGCAGCTGGGTGAAGTGATCTTCGGCGGTGTGGGCTCGGGTCTCTACGGCATGCTCGCGTTCGCCGTCGTCGCGGTGTTCATTGCCGGACTCATGGTAGGTCGCACGCCGGAATACCTCGGCAAGAAGATCGAAGCGCACGAAATGAAGATGGCCAGTCTCGCCGTGCTGGTGCCTTGCGCCCTGGTGGTGATCTGCACGGCCATTGCGGTGATGACGCCAGCTGGCGTGGCCGGTGTGTCCAATCCGGGTGCGCACGGTTTCAGCGAAGTGCTGTACGCCGTGTCGTCGGCAGCGAACAACAACGGCAGTGCGTTCGGTGGACTTTCCGCCAACACCCCGTTCTGGAACGTGCTGCTGGGCGTGTGCATGTATCTGTCGCGCTTCCTGCTCGCCATCGCCATGCTCGCCATGGCCGGCTCGCTCGCCGCCAAGCGCCACGTGCCGCCCTCGGCGGGCACGTTGCCCACGCATACGCCGCTGTTCGTCACCTTGCTTGCCTGCGTCGTGGTGGTGGTGGGCGCGCTCACCTTCCTGCCTGCGCTTGCGCTTGGTCCGATCGCCGAATTCCTGATGTCGGTGCGCTGATCAGCGCCCGAAGGAAGCATATCCATGACAACGACTCATACCCCTGTCCACGGCGTTCGCAGCTTCGATCGCGACCTGATCCTCAAGGCGATCGCCGATTCGTTCCGCAAGCTCTCGCCGAAGCAGCAGTTCCGCAACCCGGTGATGTTCGTGGTGTTCGTGTGCAGCGTGTTGACCACCTTGCTGTGGGTGCAGGCGCTGACCGGCCACGGCGAAGCGCCGACCGGTTTCATCTTCTGGGTGACCATCTGGTTGTGGTTCACGCTGTTGTTCGCGAATTTCGCCGAGGCCTTGGCCGAAGGTCGCGGCAAGGCGCAGGCCGCTGCGCTGCGTGGCTCGCGCAAGGACGTGGTGGCCAAGCGCCTGTCGGCGCCTTACAAGGACGCGCCGATCACCTATACGCCGTCGACCGAATTGCGCGTGGGTCACCACGTGCTGGTGGAAGCGGGTGAACAGATGCCGGGCGATGGCGAAGTGGTGGTCGGCGCGGCAAGCGTTGATGAGAGCGCCATCACGGGCGAATCCGCGCCGGTGATCCGCGAGTCCGGCGGCGATCGCAGCGCCGTCACCGGTGGTACGCGAGTGCTGTCCGACTGGCTGGTGGTGCGCATCACCAGCAACCCGGGCGAGAGCTTTCTGGACCGCATGATCGCGATGGTGGAGGGCGCCTCGCGTCGCAAGACGCCGAACGAGATCGCGCTTACCATCCTGCTGGCCAAGTTCACACTGATCTTCCTGCTCGCCTGCGCCACGCTGCTGCCGTATTCGATCTACAGCGTGCAGGCGGCCGGCGCGGGCAACCCCATCACGCTGACCGTGCTGGTGGCGCTGCTGGTGTGCCTGATTCCGACCACGATTGGTGCACTGCTGTCGGCGATCGGCATCGCAGGCATGGATCGCATGATCCGCGCCAACGTGATCGCCACCTCGGGTCGTGCGGTGGAAGCGGCCGGCGATGTGGATGTGCTGCTGCTCGACAAGACCGGCACGATCACGTTGGGCAATCGCCAGGCCGTGGCTTTCCTGCCGGCGCCGGGCGTCGATGAACATACCCTCGCCGACGCTGCGCAACTGGCCTCGCTGGCCGACGAAACGCCGGAAGGCCGCAGCGTCGTGGTATTGGCGAAGGAACGCTTCGGCATCCGCGAGCGCCAGTTGGAAGAAGGTCACGCCGAGTTCGTGCCATTCACTGCGCAGACCCGCATGAGCGGCGTCAATCTCGGCAATCGCCAGATCCGCAAGGGCGCGCTGGATGCGGTGGAACGCTACCTGGAATCCAACGGCAGCCACTTGCCGCCGCTGGTCAAGCGCATGGCCGAGGACATCGCCCGCCGCGGCGCCACGCCCCTGATCG
>NZ_JBFTRY010000320.1:0-2379 GCF_056399745.1 Dyella sp. 01N36 | reverse complement strand
CGGCTACGTCGTGGCGACTATAGGAGCCCGCATCCGTCGGCTGGTAACCGCCAAAACCCTGGGCGCCGCCGGACACGCCCGAGGTGCCGGTGTACCAGGAGGTCAGGTCGCCCGCATCGATCTCATAGGTCTGGCGCAGGTATTCCGCACCAAAGGCCAGCGTCACCGGGTTGGGCAGCCAGCTGGTGGAGAATTCCCTGGCAATGTCCACGTCGAACGACTGCTGGGACGAGTTGAGGATGCCGTCGTGGAACTGGGTGGGGCTATAGCCAAAGTCATGCAGGAACGCGCGATTGACGCTGTTCTCGGTGGCATACGACACGCGGTTGCCGCCGTAATTGCCGCTCACGTCCCAACGCCAGCCGCCATCCGTTTTGCCGCGTACGCCGATCACCAGCGAACGATCGGTGGAGTCCGCGTGTTCCAGCGGCAGATAGCCGTTCGGATAGAGCGACGGCACCGAGTTGCTGTTGGCCAGATTGCGGAAGAACGCAGGCGAGGTGGTGTTGCGCTCGCTGTAGTGGCCAAAGGCGTAAAGCTGCACGTTCGGCGTGAGGTCGAACTGCGAGTTCAGGAACAGGTTGTGATCCTGCACCGCCGGGTCGCCGTAGCGCTGCGTGGTGCCCTCCGCAGGACGCGTGCGATTGGGCTCGGCCCGGTTGGTGTAATCCTGGTTGCCGTCCTGCAGCGTGAAGCGTATCCATCCCTTGTCGCTGAGTGGAATGCCGAAGTTGGCCGAACCTTGCCATTGGCGACCATCACCTGCGGAATACTGGCCACCGGTGACGTCCACTTCGCCGCCTTGGGCGCCTTTCTTCAACACGATGTTGATCACGCCCGCGATGGCATCGGAGCCGTACTGCGCGGATGCGCCATCGCGCAGCACTTCGATGTGATCCACCGCGCCAATGGGAATGGTGTTGAGGTCCACCGCCTGCGAACCGCGGCCGAGCACGCCATTGGTGATCAGGATGGCGCCGGGATGCCAGCGCTTGCCGTCGACCAGCACCAGCACCTGATCCGGCGAAAGACCACGCAGCTGCGCCGGGCGTTGCGAGTCGGCGGTATCGGCGGCCGAGGGGCGCGGGAAGGTCAGCGACGGAATGATGCGCGCCAGTGCGGTAGTCAGTTCGGTGGTGCCGGTCTGCTTGAGCGTTTGCGCCGAGACGACGTCGATGGGTGTGAGCGAGCTGCTCTCGGTGCGGTTGTCGGCGCGCGTGCCGGTGACGATGACAGTGCCGAGCTTCTTCGCGCTTTCAGTGGACGGCGGTGGGGCGGCGTCCTGCGCGGAGGCTTGCGAAAGGATGGAAAGCAGTGCAACGGCAAGGACGCTTGGCGCGGCCTTCAGGCCGACGGAATTCTTAGGCATGCGACGTAATTCCCCAGTCAAAAAAACACAGTGATGCGATGCAGCAATCGCAGGCTAACGGCGATTGTTTGCGCGAGTCAACAGCGGTATAGACGTCTAAACATGTCCAATGACATTTGCTGATTTGCTCATGCCGTGGCGTCATGAGCATGCCTGTGCGACGCCGTCCTGGCGGCGCGGCGGACGGGCGTTCCGGCGCGGCCTTAGGCCGGGTTTTCACCGAGGCTTGCGCGGGTGATTTCGCAAGTGGCTGATTACATGGGTTTTCACGCAACGTTGATGCTTGGCTGAACGACCCTATATCGGGCGGAGCGCTGGGCACCTGTCGTGACGGGTGGCGTGCCTGGTCGGATTGCACCTTTTCATCAAGGCAGGACCCCATGGCACGCAAGAAGTCGCTTGAGCTGTATCGCAACATCGGCATCATCGCGCACATCGATGCCGGCAAGACCACCACGACCGAGCGCATCCTGTACTACACCGGCAAGAAGCATCAGATCGTCGACGTGCACGACACCAAGGACGGCAAGGGTTCCACCACCACCGATTATCTGGAACAGGAACGCAAGCGCGGCATCACCATCCAGTCGGCGGCGGTATCCACCGAGTGGAAAGGTCACCAGATCAACTTGATCGATACGCCGGGACACGTCGATTTCACCATCGAGGTGAATCGCAGCCTGCGCGTGCTCGACGGCGCGGTGGTGGTGTTCGACGGTGTGGCCGGCGTGGAACCGCAGACCGAGACGAACTGGCGCCTGGCCGACCAGTACAACGTGCCGCGCCTGTGCTACGTCAACAAGATGGATCGCACCGGCGCGAACTTCGAGCACTGCGTGAAGGGCATCCGCGAGCGCCTTGGTGCGAGCGTGCTGCTGTGCCAGGTGCCGCTGGGCAGCCACGACGAATTCGTCGGCATGGCCGATCTGGTCGCCGGCGTCGCCTATCTGTGGAAGGGCGACGACAAGGACAGCCCGTGGGATACCGTGCCGCTCAACGAAGTGGCCAGC
>NZ_JBFTRY010000319.1:0-2415 GCF_056399745.1 Dyella sp. 01N36 | reverse complement strand
ACGTACTGATGCGGCTGAAGGCGCAAGGCGTGGAAGCAGGCGAGCTGATCGAATGGCTGGAACGGTTACAGGTGGAACCAGTTTTCACCGCGCACCCGACTGAAGCCGTGCGTCGCTCTCTGCTGGAAAAAGAGCAGTCCATCGTGCGCGCCCTGGTCGACAATTTCGATCCCACGCGCACGCCGCAGGAACGCAAGGAAGACGACGACCGCATCTTCATGGCCTTGAGCGCCGGGTGGCAGACTGCCGAAGCCTCGTCGGTGAGCCCCACCGTGCAGGACGAGCATCACCACGTCGGCTTCTATCTCGCCAATCCCATCTATCGCATCGTGCCGGCCCTTTACGAATCGTTGGCCGATGCGTTGCAAACCGTCTACGGCGTGGCCGTGCCGATCCCGCGCCTGCTGAGCTTTGCCACCTGGGTGGGCGGCGACATGGACGGCAATCCGAATGTCGGCGCCGCCACCATTGCCAACAGTCTTTCCACCCAGCGCGCGCATGTGCTGGAGCATTACATCGAAGATATCGCCGGCCTCGCGCGCCTGCTGAGCCAGACGGAAGATCGCGTGCATGTGGGCAGCGATCTGGCCAACCGCCTGCTCGACTATCGCACGCGTTTTCCGGAAGCCGCGGCCATGGTGCGGCCGCGCCATGCCGACATGCCGTACCGCAGCCTGCTTACCATCATCGGTGCGCGTCTGCAGGCCACGCTCGAGGACGATCATCCCGAGGGTTACACCTGCGCCGACGAACTGCTGGACGACCTGCGCCTGATCGCGGTGAGCCTGATCGACCACCATGGCCTGCACGCGGGCGCTTATGCGGTGCGTCGACTGATCTGGCGCGTGCGCACGTTCGGCTTTCACCTCGCGCGTCTGGATGTGCGCCAGGATTCGCGCGTGCACGACGATGCGCTGGGGCAACTGTTGAAGGACGAGGACTGGTCCTCGCGTGATGCGCATGAGCGCGCCGAGCGCCTGCGCCCGTATGCAGGTGGCCAGGATTCGCTACCCAAGAGTGACGACGCCACTGTCACTGCGCTGCACGATGTGTTCGCCACATTGCGCGAGGCGCGCGGTCGCTACGGTGCGGATTCGCTGGGCTTGTACATCATCAGCATGGCGCGTTCTGCAGCGGACGTGCTGGCGGTGCTGGCACTGGCGCGCTACGGCGGTCTCAGCAAGGAGGGACGCGTACCGCTGGACGTGGCGCCGCTGTTCGAAACAGTGGACGACCTGACCAATGCGCCGGCGACCTTGCGCGCACTGCTGGACGATCCCGTCTATCGCGATCATCTCGCTTCGCGTGGCAATCGCCAGTGGGTGATGCTCGGCTATTCCGACAGCGGCAAGGATGGCGGCACGCTAGCTTCTCGCTGGGGTTTGCAGCGCGCTCAGGTGGAGTTGCTGGACGTGGCGGCTGATGCCGATATTCGCCTGTCGTTCTTCCACGGTCGTGGCGGCTCGGCGAGTCGCGGTGGCTCGCGCATCACCCCCGCCTTGATGTCATCACCGCGCGGTTCGGTGGCCGGCGTGTTGCGCGTGACCGAGCAGGGCGAAGTGATCCACCGCAAATATGGAATACGCGCACTGGCCCTGCGCAATCTCGAGCAGACCGTGGGTGCCGTATTGCGTGCATCGCTGCGCCCGCGCACGCACGAGGCGCGCGAAGACACCTGGCGCGATCGCATGAGCCTGTTGGCAGCGCGTAGCCGCGAGCATTACCGGGCGTTCGTTGATCGCGAGGGCTTCGTCGACTACTTCCGCTCGGCCACGCCGATCGATGTGATCGAGCGCATGACGCTGGGCTCGCGCCCCGCCCGTCGCCGCAGCATGCGCGGCGTGCAGGATCTTCGGGCGATCCCGTGGGTGTTCGCGTGGACGCAGTGCCGCTCGATTCTGCCGGGCTGGTACGGGCTGGGCACCGCACTGGAGTTTGGCGCCGCGCAGTACGGCGAACATGCGATGTCCGAAATGGCGCACGACTGGCCGTTCTTCGCCAATATGTTGGACGACGTGTCGATGGTGCTGGCCAAGAGCGACCTTGGCATCGCCGAGGCGTTCTCCAAACTCGCCGGCTCGCTGCACGAACCGTTCTTCGGCCTGATTCGCGAGGAATTCGAGCGCACCCGCCACTGGCTGATGCAGCTCAAGCGCAACGACAGCCTGCTGCAGAATGCGCCACGCCTGGCGACTTCGATTGATCTACGCAATCCCTACGTCGATCCGATGAGCCTGCTTCAGGTCGACCTGCTCAAGCGCTGGCGCGAAGGTGGGGAAAGCGACGAAGCGTTGCTTGCTGCGCTGGTGGCCTGCGTGAATGGTGTGTCGCAGGGGTTGCAGAATACGGGTTGAGACTGAGGCAGTCGCGCACAGGGTGCTCTCCCACAAAGGAGTGCTCGTTGTGGGAGCGCAC
>NZ_JBFTRY010000318.1:0-2443 GCF_056399745.1 Dyella sp. 01N36 | reverse complement strand
GCCGCCGCCGCCGGCGAAATCTCCGGATCCAGACCGCTACCCGATGCCGTCACCAGATCCACCGGCACCGCTGCAGTGTTCGAAGGATCCGCGGCACGCAGCGCTTCAATGCGCTGCTTCACGGCATCCGTCAACGCCGGATTCGTCGGCCCGAGGTTCGAGCCCGACGACGACAGCCCATTATTGGGTTGCGGCGAAGTCGCCGAAGGACGACCCCAGAAATACTTGGGGTCGTCGAACGACTGGCCGATCAGCGTGGAGCCGATCGGCTTGCCTTCCCTGTCGATCAGGCTGCCGTTCGCCTGCGACGGGAACAGCACCTGGGCGACACCGGTGACCACCAGCGGGTAGGCCACGCCGGTGATCACGGTCATCAGGAGCAGCATCACGATGGCGCTGCGAATCAGCTTAGCCATGGGTTTCACCTTAGTAGTGGAGGATCGCGTCAACCAGCGCGATCGCCTGGTAGTTCTTCTTGCCGGCGTTGTACGCATTCACGTCGTAGGAGTGCTCGTAACGGATCTCCGGACGGATCTCCAGGTCCGAGGACACCCAGTGCGTCAGGCCCAGCGTGTGGCTGCTGTACTTGGTGGCGTAGCCGGTGCGCTGGCCCTTCTGGTCGTTGTAGAACTCGTTGCGGAACGAAATCATGTTGCTCGAGTTCAACTCGAAGTTGAGGTAGTTCACCACGCCGTACTCGCCCGCCTTGCCCGGATACGGCGACGACGCCACCACGCCCGGCTCGCCATCCGGCCCGAAGCCCGGAACGTTGCGGCCGTACATGTAGTAAGCCTCGGTCTGCATGTGCACGCTCTGGCTGAAGCGGTGGCCCCAGGTCATCACGTACATCTGCACGTTGTTGTAGTTGTAGTCCGAGGTGTTCCAGTTGTTCACGCAGGGGTAGAGCATGTCATTGTTGTCTTTCGACACCCAGCGCACGCAAGCCTGAAGCGACGGGCGCGCCGAATGATTCCAAGGTGCAACGTCGTTGCTGGCATTGACGCCAAGCTGCACCGTCCACTGGCTATTGAGCTTGGTGGTGGTCATCACGCCGGTCTGGGTATAGGGGTCGACCGTGTACAGGATCGAATGGGTAACCAGATAGTTCTGCGGCGAGAACTGGGCTTCGATATCCGGCAGCGACAACCAGCGGCCCACGCGAACCACCATGCCCTCTGCCACCGAAGGAATGTACAGGTCGTAGTAGAACAGCATCGGATCGATGCCATAGACCTTGCCCGGCAGCGGACCATTCGAATTGGGATGGTTCAGCAACTGATTGCTGAACACGCCCTTGGTGATCGTGTAGTGATAGTCGTAGCCGTACAGGGTGGAGATGTTGAAACCCCAATCCAGGTGATCGGTCTGCACGGTGTCTTCGACGCGGGTGATGTTGAACACCAGCTGGTCGAATTCCACGCGATTGGGGCGCGTTGCGTAGGACAGCGGATAGTTCGTGAAGCTGGACGAGCTTGCATTGGCCGACGGGTTGATCCAGCCGTTGATCTCGATGCGGTTGCGCTTCATCCAATTACCGACCTTGGTGCACGAGAGCGCTTTCTGCAGCGGGTACTGGCCGTAAGCCACCGGCACGCCGATCGGGGCGGGCACGCCACCGAGCTGCCACTCGCTGTTGGGAAACGGCGGTGAATCGAGCGGTGCGTCCATCGCGCGGCGCGGTGCGGCGGGCGCATTGGGATCGGCCGGCTGCGCATCGGCGCGATAGGCCGCGCCGAGACGGGAGAAGAAACCCTGCGAGCAGTCGTCGCCGGAAGCCGCCGGCGCACCGGCCGAGCCGTCATCGAGACCTGCCGCCGGCGTCACGTCGGTGCCGGCGACCGGCGCCACCGCAGCAGCAGCTTCGCCCGCGGGGGCGAGAGCCATCAACAGTGCAAACGAAAGAAGCTTCTTGGACATCATGGGTGTTCCTGAAACCGGCTCGGGGCGAGCCGTCCTTTTCTGTGGGTAGAGAGGGGTGGGCCGCTGTGCCGCGGCCTCACGTCAAATGCCGGCGTAACCGCCGAGCACGTATTCGTCCTGTTCGCTGTTCGGCGCCTGGGTGTCGCGCGTTTGAACGCGCGGGCGACCCTGCACCGGCAATGCGATCACCACGTCGCAGGCGGAGTCGTCTGATGAGAGACGAAGCTCCATGTCTGGGTGGGTGTCGTCGGGCAGCGAAACAGAAAGCTTGAGTACTTGCATGGCAAAGACTCCGTAGATTCCAGTAGTGCGTCAGTAATGAGGGGGCTTAGGCAAGACCGCAGAGCACGAGCAACATGTCGATCACTTTGATGCCAAGGAACGGCACGACGATGCCGCCAAGGCCGTAGACCAGCAGGTTGCGACGCAGCAGCGCACCGGCGCCCAACGCACGGTATTTCACGCCCTTCAGCGCCAACGGAATGAGAAAGATGATGATCAGCGCGTTGAAGATCACCGCCGA
>NZ_JBFTRY010000317.1:0-2468 GCF_056399745.1 Dyella sp. 01N36 | reverse complement strand
TGTTGATTTCCGCCGAAAACTGAGCCGGGCTTTTCATCGAAAAGTGAGCCACCCGTTTGTGCGTCAGGTTAGCTCAGGTGATAGATGAAGGTGAGGTTTAGCGCTCCTTTCCGGTGTCCGTAACGTGGTTTCTGAAGCGGTAACTGTCGTTGCCGGTTTCCAGGATGTGGCAGCGATGCGTAAGGCGGTCGAGCAACGCGGTGGTCATCTTGGCATCGCCAAAGACGCTGGCCCACTCGGCGAAGCTGAGGTTGGTGGTGATGGCCAGGCTGGTGTGCTCGTAGAGCTTGCCGATGAGATGGAACAGCAAGGCGCCACCGGCTTGTGAGAACGGCAAGTAGCCCAGCTCATCGAGGATCACCAGATCGGCGTCCATGAGGCGCGAGGCCAGCTGTCCCTGCTTGCCGGCCGCCTTCTCCTGCTCCAGCGTATTGACCAGTTCGATGGTCGAGAAGAAGCGCACGCGTCGGCGTCCATGCGTGATCGCTTGCACACCGATGGCCGTGGCCAGATGAGTCTTGCCGGTGCCGGGGCCGCCGACGAAGACGAGGTTCTGCATAGGGTCCATGAAATCGCCGCGGTGCAATTGCCGTACGAGCGCTTCATCGACGGCACTCTGGGTAAAGTCAAAGTTGCTCAGGTCTCGGTAGATTGGGAACCGGGCTGCCTTCAGTTGATAGTTCACGGAGCGCACTTCGCGCTCGGCCACCTCGGCCTTGAGCAGCGTGGTCATCAGCGGCATGGCCTCGCGATACAGCGGCGCGCCCTGTTGGGCCAACTCATCAAGGGCCTGCGCCATGCCATGCAGCCGCAGCGATTTGAGTGTGGTGATCACGGCGTCATGCGACATGGCGTGTCCTCCGCAGACCGTCATAGCGCGCGACGTTGGCCTCCGGTTCGATCTGCAACGTCAAAGACGGCGGTGCATCCACCGGCGCCGGTGGGATCTCGCTCACCAGCCGCGCCAATAGATTGAGCACATGGGGCTTGGACGGTGCGTTAGCCTCCAACGCCAACTCCACTGCGGTCAGCACCGCCTGCTCGTCGTACTGCAACACCAGCGCGAGGATCTCGACCATCTCCCGGTCGCCGCCGGGGCGCGGGAGCAGCAACGCCTGCAAGCGCCGAAAACCCTCGGGCAGATCGGCAAACGGCGCGCCGTTGCGCAGGGCGCCCGGCTTGCGCTGGAGCACGCTGAGGTAATGGCGCCAGTCATAAATTGTCTGGCCACCATCGTGGCTGCGGTTGATCCGACGAGAGTGCTCGGCAATGACCTGACCCTCGGCCGCCATCACCACGCGGTCGGCGTACAGGCGCACGCTGATGGGCCGGTTCGCATAGCTGGCCGGCACGCTGTAGCGGTTGCGCTCAACGTGCACCAGGCATGTCGGCGTCACCCGCTTGGTCTGCTCGACGAAGCCATCGAAGGGCGTAGGCATGGGCATGAGGAGGGGCTGCTCGTCCTGCCAGACGGACGCGATCGTGCGATCGCGCCATGCGGGATGGGTGAACTCCTGCCAGAGCGCCACGCAACGTGCCTGCAGCCAGGCGTTGAGCGCCTCCAGGGTGGGCATCGCCGGCACCGTGGGCCAGAGCCGATGACGGGCATCCTGCACGTTCTTCTCGATCTGGCCCTTCTCCCAGCCGGAGGCCGGATTACAGAACTCCGCCTCGAACAGGTAATGACCGACCATCGCGGCAAACCGGGCGTTGACGTCGCGTGCCTTGCCTCGGCGCACCTTGTCCACGGCCGTCTTCATGTTGTCGTAGATGCCGCGGTGGGGCACGCCACCAAACACCGCAAAGGCGTGTTGGTGCGCGTCGAACAGCATCTCGTGGGTCTGCAGCGGATAGGCGCGCAGCAGGAAGGCGCGGCTATGGCAAAGCTTGAACTGCGCGATCTGCAGCTTTACGCGCTCCCCACCGATACGGGCAATATCCTCGCTCCAGTCGAACTGAAATGCCTCGCCCGGGGCGAACACCAGGGGCACGAAGGTGCCCCGACCGGCCGTGCGGGACCGCTCTTGCTCGACCCGACGCCACTCGCGGGCAAACGCGGCGACCCGGCCATAGGAGCCAGGGTAGCCCTTCATCAACAGGGCGGCGTGCATCTGTCGTAACGTGCGGCGCTGCTTGCGGGGCTGTTGCTGGTTGGCGCGAAGCCAACGGACCAGCTCGGCCGCATACGGATCCAGCTGACTGGGACTCTTGCGGCGCGGATAGTGCGGGCTGGTCTCACCGCTCGCCAGGTACTTGGCAATGGTGTTGCGTGACAGCTTCGTGCGTCGGGCGATCTCTCGGATCGAGATCTTGTCGCGAAGGTGCCAGCGTCGGATTACGCTCAATAGGGCCACGTCGATCACTCCCGTTACTCCCGCTCGTGTCGTGAGCGGAGGGTGGTAGGAGGTGGCTCAAAATTCGACGAAAATCACCCCGGGAAGTGGCTCAGTTTTGGATGAAACTCAACA
>NZ_JBFTRY010000316.1:0-2482 GCF_056399745.1 Dyella sp. 01N36 | reverse complement strand
GCCCAGTACCAGGCGATCTGCCCTTTCTCACCGGAGCACGGATTGCGCCACTCGTGACCCTGCACGATGGTGTTCACGTCGATCCAGCCGTAGCGCTCCAGGTAACGCCCAAAGGCCGTGATCATGTCCGGGATGCGGTGGTCGCCCGTGACCAGCCAGGTGTGCCAGAGGCCGTCGATGATGTTCTCGCTCATCCACGGCGAGGACCCGCGCACATCGTGTTGCGGGTTCCAGGAATCGTCTTCGTGCAGGTTCCAGCTGTTGCGCCACGAGCCGTCGACGCCGAGTTTGTCCGGGTTGCTGCGCTGATGGTCATAGAGCCAGCTCACGCGTTCGCGCGCATGGGCGAGATAGCGCGTCTCGCCAGTCAGTTCATAGGCGTTGATGGTGGCCAGCAGGCCCAGCCCCGCCAGGCGCTCGGTGAAGCGCTCGCCCGGATTCGTATACGGTCCCGGCGTGCCGCTCCAGCCGCCGTGTTGCCACAGGATGACCATCTTGTCGACGGTCTCCCTATCGTGTTCGCTATCGTCGCCGGTGAGCGCCAGAGCCAGCAGGATGGGCTCGACGTAGACGTATTTCACGTCGCACGGCTCCTTACCCATGGTCCAGCCGCCCGCGCAGAACGGACTGAACGGCATGCCATCCCGCTTGATGTACTTCATGTAGAAGTGATAGCTCTGATCGGCGGCTTGCAGGTAATCAAAGCGGCCCGTTCGCACATAGGCCTTGAACAACGTGCTGGGGCGATCGAACAGCCACGCGGTGTGATCGTCGGCCGGCAGCTTCTTCGCCCAATCGAATTGGGTGGACACGTAGTTGGCGTAGGCCTCGCCCTTGGTGGCAGGCGTCTGCGGGCCGGCAATCAGCGACGCACAAAGCCACGCCGGTTCCAGTGTTGCGAGAGCGGCAGCCACACGCACGCCTTGCCCATCCGTCACCAGTTCCTGCGCATACGGCCAGCCGGGCGCGTCGCGGGTACGCGGCTTGCCGATCGAGAAATAATAGGTGCCCTCACCCTTGGTTAGTTGGGCATGAAACTGGGCGCGTACCGCCCGAATGCTGCGATCGCGCGCATACCAGAGCAGGGTCGCGTCCACGTGCGATGGCACTTCGTTGCCCGCCGCATCGAGTATGCGCAGCTGCTGCACATCGCGTAGCGTCGATGGCGGAAAAGGAATGCCTACGGAGACTCGAACCTCTGGCCCTTCGCCCACGTTCTGATGCACCACGATGCGTTGCACAGCTGCACTATCGGCAGGTGCTGCAACAGCGGGCGCTTCAGTAGTCTTGGTGGGCGCGCCATGCGACTTGTGCGTATGCCCCGCCGACCAGCATGTCATCGGCAGCAGCAGGGCGAGCCACACTAATGAAGTTGCACCGCGCCTACGTCCCCCTATCGGGCGGGAAACCAACGCGGGCGCGCTTCCCGTCATCACGCCACCGACGACAATGGCGCAGGCTTGCTTACCAGCTTGCGTTCCCACAACAGGGCTGTGCGCACGATGAAATCGAGATCGTCGTATTGCGGCTGCCAGTCGAGCACTTGCTTGAGCCGGTCGCTGCACGCGATGAGCATGCCAAGGTCGCCGGCGCGTCGCGGCAGCTCGACGATATTGAGCGGGTGCCCGTCGACCCGCGCCACGGAATCGAGCACTTCGCGCACGCTGTATCCATGGCCATAACCGCAGTTGAGCTTGAGCGAATCACCACCTTCGCGAAGATAGTCCAGCGCACGCAGATGAGCCGTGGCTAGGTCTTCCACATGGATGTAGTCGCGAATGCCGGTGCCGTCGGGCGTGTCGTAGTCCGTGCCGTAGATGGCGAGCGATGCACGCTTGCCCACCGCATGCTCGCACGCCGCCTTGATCAGCAAGGTCGCCGATGGCGCCGAATGACCGATGCGCCCCTTGGGATCGCAACCGGCCACATTGAAGTAACGCAGGATCACATGACGCATCTGCCCAGTCGCGCAGTGGTCGCAGAGCATCATCTCCGACATCAGCTTGGAGCGACCATACGGATTGGCGGGCTGGGTCGGCGTGTCTTCATCGGCGACGCCATGCTCGGTCAGGCCGTACACGGCTGCCGTGGACGAGAAAATGAACTTGTCGACACCCGAATCCGCACAGGCCGCCAGCAGGTTGCGCGTATTGCAGGTGTTGTTGCCGTAGTACTTGAGCGGATCGCTCACCGATTCGGGCACAACGGTGTGAGCCGCAAAGTGCAGCACGGCATCGATGCCGTGATGCTGCAGCACCGAGGCCACCAGCGCGGTATCGCCCACATTGCCCACCACCAGCTCGGCACCCTGCACGGCCTCGCGATAACCCGAGCTCAGGTTGTCGATCACCACCACATGCTCGCCACGTGACGTCAGCTGCTGGACGACATGACTCCCGATATAGCCGGCGCCGCCGGTGACGAGTACTTTGTGCATGATCACGTGCCTGGTCGTGTGACGGGGAAATGGCGACCCATCCAC
>NZ_JBFTRY010000315.1:0-2501 GCF_056399745.1 Dyella sp. 01N36 | reverse complement strand
TACCGCTCCGTCGGCTGGTCGCGCACAAGTGCGCTCCTACAAGTTACGTTGCGATCAGATCGCCGCCTAAGCCACTTCCCCCAAATCCCGATACCTCTTCGACTCCCGCGCCGAAAGCCACAACGTCAACCTATCCGGCAGCAGCTTCATCATCGCCTTGATAAAGCGATTCACCCCGCCCGTCACACGCACAACCTCACCACACTCGACAGCCTCATACCCCTCACGCACCACAGCCTCAGCCGTCTGCCACATAAACCCAGGCAACTTATTCATCAACTGCCGCGTGCCCGTGACGTCATGAAACTCCGACCAAGTAAACCCCGGGCACAGCGCACAAACATTCACCCCAAGATGCCGGTTCTCCAACGCCAACGACTGCGAGAACTTGATCAGATACGCCTTGCTCGCCGCATAAAGCGTATGACCCGCCGACCCCGGCACATGCCCCGCCAGCGAAGCAACATTGACGATGCGCCCATATCCCCGCTCACGCATCCCCGGCAACAGACGCCAAGCCAACTCAGCCGGCGCAGTCATCAACACCCGGATAAACGCCTCATGCACCGGCCAAGCCACCGCTTCAAACGTGCCCGGCACCCCGTAACCGGCGTTATTGATCAGCCAGTCCACCTTGAGTCCACGCGCATCCAGCGCCTCGCACAGTTGGCGGACGGCGGCAGGGTCAGCCAGATCAGCCGCCAGAACTGTCACACTTGCCTTGTGCTGGTCGCGTAGCTCCTGCGCCAGCGCTTCAAGCCGCTCAACGCGTCGGGCAGTAAGCACCAGATCGTGGCCTCGCGCCGCAAGATCCCGCGCAAAGGCCGCGCCGATGCCGGCAGAGGCGCCGGTCACCAGACTCAATGGGCGGGCAGGTGGCATAGAAGTGGTCTCCTTGTGGTCCATCCGATTTTTTCCATAACGGCAAGGGTTTGTCGGGTCTTCGTTGCCAGTGGCATGGTCGATCGGTAAGCTTGGTCGTTTATACGCAATGGAACACGCGCATGCGCAAGAAACTCGTCGCCGGCAACTGGAAGATGCATGGTAGCCGCAGCATGGCGACAGCCCTGGTCAGCGACATCGTCGCCGCCTTGCCGACCGCCATCGATGTGGTGGTGATGCCGCCGTTCCCGTACCTGGGCGAACTGGCGAGCCAGCATGCCGGTTCGGGCCTCGGTTTTGGCGGCCAGGACGTGAGCGAGCACGAGGGGCAGGGCGCCTATACCGGTGAAGTGTCCGCCGCCATGCTGGCCGACATCGGTGCGCAGTGGACCATCGTCGGCCATTCCGAGCGCCGCCAGTACCACGGCGAAACCTGCGCCCAGGTGGCCCGCAAATTCGCCGCCGCCCGCGCCGGCGGTCTCACCCCCATTCTCTGCCTGGGTGAAACGCTGGCCCAGCGCCAGGCTGGCGAGACCGAAGAAGTCGTGGCGCGCCAGCTCAAAGCCGTGCTTGATCTCAACGGCATCGGCAGTTTCGACACTGCCGTGATTGCCTACGAACCCCTCTGGGCCATTGGTACGGGCCATTCCGCCACGCCGGAGCAGGCACAGCATGTGCATGCGTTCATCCGTAGCCAACTGGAAAAAGAAGATGCTATGATTGCCCGTCTGACTCGGCTGCTTTACGGCGGCAGCGTCAAAGCGGCGAATGCTGCGGAATTGTTCGCGCAAGCAGACGTGGATGGTGGACTGATCGGAGGCGCCTCGCTGGCATCGGCCGATTTCCTGGGAATCTGCGCTGCGGCGCATTAAGCGCTACGGACTCTTAAACAGAACCATGTTCGTCATCTTCAGCGTTTTCTACATTCTGATCGCCGCGGCGATGATCGTGCTGATCCTGATGCAGCGCGGCGCTGGCGCCGACGCAGGCTCGGGTTTCGGTGGCGGCGCGTCCGCAACCGTTTTCGGTGCACGCGGTTCGGCCAGCTTCCTCACTCGCTCCACGGCGGTGCTGGCAGCGCTGTTCTTCGCGTTGAGCCTGGGTATGGGTATCTACCTCGGCCACAACGGCAAGGCACAGTCCGATAACGGCAACGATCTGGGTGTGATGTCCGGTCTTGCCAACAAGCCGGCTGCAACGCAAAATGCGCAGCCCGCCGCTCCGGCCAACGCGGAAATCCCGCAGGCCACCAAGCCGGCACAGGGCGATGTCCCCGCTGCAACGGCTCCGGCCAAGTCTACGGGCGACGTGCCAGCCGCGACGGAACCGGCAAAGAAAAACTAAGTAAGACACCTGCCCAGGTGGCGGAATTGGTAGACGCACTACCTTGAGGTGGTAGCGCCGTAAGGCGTGGGGGTTCGAGTCCCCCCTTGGGCACCAATCGAAGATGGCGATGCGCGAGCATCGTTATCGAAAGCAAGAAACCGCCAGTTGGCGGTTTTTTTGTGCGCGCGTTTCGGGCATCGGGCCAAGGGAGTGAACCCGTCATGGCAGAGAAACGCTTGGACGCTGTGAGAAATCAGGGGTGATCCAAAGGTAGTTAATTCGAGCAATGGCGG
>NZ_JBFTRY010000314.1:0-2526 GCF_056399745.1 Dyella sp. 01N36 | reverse complement strand
GTTCCAGCACCTGATCAAGGTCGCTGCCGAACTCACCCGCACCAAGGATCTGGCCAACAAGTCGCTGCGCGTGATCGCCGATCACATCCGCGCGTGCTCGTTCCTGATTGTCGATGGCGTGCTGCCGTCCAATGAAGGTCGTGGTTACGTGCTACGCCGCATC
Source organism: Dyella sp. 01N36 (assembly GCF_056399745.1). Taxonomy (NCBI): domain Bacteria; kingdom Pseudomonadati; phylum Pseudomonadota; class Gammaproteobacteria; order Lysobacterales; family Rhodanobacteraceae; genus Dyella; species Dyella sp. 01N36. The sequence goes on along the minus strand of NZ_JBFTRY010000314.1, from coordinate 2,363 downwards.
ATCCGTCGCGCATTGCGCCACGGCTGGATGCTCGGCGTGCGCGGCGATTTCTTCTGGAAGATGGTGCAGCCGCTGGTCGAGGAAATGGGCGAGGCCTATCCGGAACTGGCCCAGAAGCAGGCCTTCGTGGAAGACGCTCTGCGCACCGAAGAGCGCCGCTTCGGCGAAACGCTGGAAAACGGCATGCGTCTGTTCGATGCGGTCGCAGCGAAGTCCAACGGCAGCATTCCCGGTGCCGATGCTTTCCGTCTGTACGATACCTACGGTTTCCCGGTCGACCTCACCGCCGACATCGCGCGCGAGCGCGGCCTCACGGTGGACATGGATGGCTTCGAGCAGTCCATGAAGGAACAGCAGGAACGCAGCCGCGAAGGCGGCAAATTTGAAGCCAAGGGCCAGATGCCGGCCGAGCTGGCCAGCCAGCTGCCGCCGACCRCTTTCCTGGGCTACGACGCGCTGATGAGCCAGGGCAGCAAGGTGGTCGGCATCGTGCGCGGCGGCAAGCAGTACGACCAGCTGGGCGAGGGCGAAGAAGCCCTCGTCATGCTCGACCGCACGCCGTTCTACGCCGAGTCCGGCGGCCAGGTGGGCGATACCGGCGTGCTGGTGAACACGACGGGCTCGTTCGCGGTGGCCGACACGCTCAAGATGGGCGGCGTGTTCTTCGGTCATGCCGGCCGTTGGAACGGCAAGCAGGCGCTGCGCGTCGGCGACGTGGTCGATGCCAATGTCGACGGCTCGCGTCGTCAGGCCATCGTGCTCAACCACTCGGCCACGCACTTGCTGCACGCAGCGCTGCGCAAGGTATTGGGCGAGCATGTGACGCAGAAGGGTTCGCTGGTCGCACCCGAGCGCCTGCGTTTTGACTTCTCGCATTTCAAGCCGATGAGCGCGGACGAACTGCGCCAGATCGAGACGCAGGTGAACGCCGAAGTGCGCCGCAACGCGGCTGCCGAAGTGCATCACATGGGCTACAACGAGGCGATCGAGTTCGGCGCAATGGCGCTGTTCGGCGAGAAGTACGGCGACGAAGTGCGCGTGCTCAAGATGGGCGAGTTCTCCACCGAGCTCTGCGGCGGCACGCATGTCGGTCGCACCGGTGACATCGGCTTGTTCAAGATCGTCAGCGAAGCGGGCGYAGCCTCCGGCGTGCGCCGTATCGAAGCTGTTACAGGTGCGGGCGCGTTGGCTTATGTGGCCGACGAGGAGCGTCGCCTGGGCGAGTTTGCGCAGCTGTTGTCGTCCAATGGTGACGATGCCGTGGAGAAGCTGCGCCAGCTGTTCGACAAGCAGAAAAAACTCGAGCGCGAATTGGAGTCGCTGCGCGCCAAGGCCGCCGGTTCGGCGACGGCGGATCTCGCCTCCACGGCGAAGGACGTGGCCGGCATCAAGGTCATCGCCGCACGCCTGGAGGGCCTGGACGCCAAGGCACTGCGCGACAGCATGGATCAGCTCAAGCAGCAGCTGAACGATTGCGTGGTGCTGCTGGCCGGTGCCGCTGACGGCCGCGTTTCTCTGGTCGCAGGCGTCGGCGGTACGGCGCTGGGTCGGGTCAAGGCCGGCGACGTGGTGGCGCATGTCGCCAGCCAGATCGACGGCAAGGGCGGCGGTCGTCCCGACATGGCCCAGGGCGGTGGCAACGACACTGCCGAATTGCCCGGCATTTTGGAGGGCTTGGCCGACTGGATCGGTCAGCGCCTGGCGTCCTGAGCGGGTCAACCACCGGGAGTCCGTTGCCGTTTACGCATTGCGCTGCCATCGGACGCTCGGCTAGTATCCAAATACTGCTGACACCGATGGTTGCGCCGGTGTCGCTTGACATGGCATCACAGGGGATGCCTCGTCTGTGTAACCGGGAAGGCGGTAGGGCCTTCGGCGGTAGCATCGTCGAAATGTCCAGATGGTGAAGCTCAGGGGTGAGGCATAACCGTCTGTTGGCCTGTGACCAAAGTATTCATGGAGTGGCAAACATGTTGATTCTGACCCGCAGGGTCGGTGAAACCTTGATGATCGGTGACGAGGTGACCGTTACCGTTCTCGGCGTCAAGGGCAACCAGGTGCGCATTGGTATTAATGCGCCGAAGAACGTTGCCGTGCATCGCGAAGAGATCTATCAGCGGATCAAGAACGAGCACGAGCCGGACGGCACAGCCTCCGGCGGCACTGGCGAACACTGACAGGCAAGAAACGCTTTACCTCGAGCGCGCCGGTTAGTATCCTTGCCGGCTCCGCAGAGATGCGGACGAAAAACGGAGAGATGCCCGAGAGGCCGAAGGGGCTCCCCTGCTAAGGGAGTATAGGGTCAAAAGCCTTATCGAGGGTTCGAATCCCTCTCTCTCCGCCAGATACGCAAAAAGCCCCGC
>NZ_JBFTRY010000313.1:0-2583 GCF_056399745.1 Dyella sp. 01N36 | reverse complement strand
GTGTGTGGCGTCGCAAGGCAATGGTGGAGCCGAAGGCRAAGCGGGTGGAACCGAAGGCGTGCGCCAGACGTACGGAAGGCGCAAACCAGTCGTCGATGAAGAGCCGACCCAGGCGGGCTGTCCATCCATCGCGTACCACGCCGTGATAAAGACAGGTCACGATGCCCACGCCCGGATCGTTCAGCGGTGCGGTGACGCGCGCCAGATGATCCGGCGCCACGCTGATGTCGGCATCGGCCAGCACCAGCCAGTCGTAACGCGCCTGCGCCAGCAGGTTGATCAGGTTGCTGACCTTGAGGTTGGCGCCGTGGACCGTGGGATCGATCACCAGTGCCATCGAGCGTTCGGGAAATTCGCGCTGCAAACGTTGCACCACGGCAATCGCCGGATCCTCGGGATCGCGCACGCCAAACAGGATTTCGTAATGCGCGTGGGTTTGCTTGCAGAAACCTTTCAGGTTCTCGTAGAGGCCGGGCTCGGCGCCGTGCAGCGGCTTGAGTACGCTCACCGGGCGGCTTGCCTGATCGTTCACATCCGCTCGCGGATGCTGGTTGCGGCGCTCGCAGCGGAACCAGGCCCACAGGCTCAGGCACGCATAGGCCGTGGTGCACCCGGCCAGCACCAGGCCAATCCATGACAGCAGCGATAGGGCAGCGGGAGGGGACATGAGTTCGGTCAGCACGCGGTCCGTCATTCCTTCCAAAGTTAATGCATGCACTTCGTGAAAGCGCACGTTTTGCGGCTGTTTCGGCTGGCTGCATGGATCTTGCCGCTATGCCTGCTGCAGGGCGTGGCGCTCGCACAGACGCCGTCTGCCGACGCTACGCCGGGCACCGCCATCGAGGGCGACTGGCTGGTCGAAAGCCGCGACGCCATTATCCGCATCGAGCGCGATGGTGATGCGTTTGTCGGCAGCATTGTGTGGCAGCTGCACGATACCTATGGCCCTGAGGACGGCGCCGAGCTCAACGGAAAAACCGTCACCGATCGTCACAATCCCGATCCGGCGCTGCGTTCGCGCCCATTGACGGGCCTGCGSCTGCTATGGGGATTGCGTTACGACGCCCAGGCGCGCGCCTGGGTGGATGGCCGCGTCTACAACGCCGACAACGGCAAGGAATATCACTGCGAAATTCACCTGCGCTCACCGGATCGGCTGGTGTTGCGCGGTTTCATCGGCATCACGCTGCTCGGTGGAAACACCACGTGGACACGCACGCATGAGCCGTTTCCGGCGCCGGCGAGCAGTGTTCATTCAACGCAATAACTATCCTTTGGTATGAACGGCGCCCGCGAGGGACTACTCGCCTTCGCTCATCCTTGCTAGCCTGAGTGCGCCATCGATGTACGGTCGAACGTGCGTCGCGCCAGATGTGACGAAGATGTGATGACCGGGCGTGTACTGCCGCCGTCCGTCGGAAGAGAGAGGTTTGAGCCTTGGCTAACCGCGAGTTGGACTTCAACGAAGGAAGCTGGTCGAAGAGTGTGGTGTCCTTTCAGGACGAACCCCTGGTGCTGGTCGACGAACACGACCGCGAAACCGGCTTTCTCGACAAGGCGAGCGCGCACCACGGACAGGGCATTCTGCATCGCGCGTTTTCGCTGTTTGTGTTCAATACGGACGGCGAGCTGCTGCTGCAGCAACGCGCCGAAGGCAAACGCCTGTGGCCGGGTTACTGGTCCAATACCTGCTGCAGCCATCCCCGGCGCGGCGAGACGATGGAAACAGCCACTCATCGTCGCCTGGCCGAGGAGCTCGGCCTGCAGTGCGAATTCCAGTTCCAGTTCAAGTTCCAGTATCAGGCGCAATTCGATGACGAAGGCGCGGAACACGAGCTTTGCTGGGTCTACGCCGGCCGTACGGATGCGGCTCCCGTCGCCAACAGGCTTGAGATCGCCGCGCTGCGTTATATCGCGCCCGATGCGCTGGATCGTGAGATCGCCGCGCATCCGGAGCATTTCACGCCATGGTTCAAGATCGAATGGGAGCGCTTGCGTCGCGAACACGCGCATGTATTTGCGCCGCCCGCCAGTCTGGCGTCCTGAACGCCACATCGCCGCGACGTGGCTATACTCGATCCCGTGATGAAGGCGACTGGCATCAAGCGCAGCGCGTAACATCCATCCGTCAGTGATGAGGAGATTCCGTTGGGCATTCCTCTTATTCAGCAAACCAAGATCGCGCGTTACATCATCGGCAAGAAGGTCAGCGGGCAGAAGCGTTATCCGCTGGCGATGATGTTGGAGCCCTTGTTCCAGTGCAATCTCGCCTGCGCCGGTTGCGGCAAGATCGATCATCCCAAAGAGATCCTGCAAAAGCGCATGAGCGTGGAAGACGCACTGCGCGCGGTGGACGAATGCGGCGCGCCGGTGGTGTCGATTCCCGGCGGCGAGCCGCTGATCCACAAGGAGATGCCGCAGATCGTGCAGGGCCTGATCGCGCGCGAGAAATTCATCTACCTGTGCACCAATGCGCTGCTGCTGACCAAGCACATCGACGAGTACACGCCGTCGCCGTATTTCACCTGGTCGGTCCATCTGGACGGCCTGCAGGAGCGGCACGATCAATCGGTGTGCATGGAG
>NZ_JBFTRY010000312.1:0-2584 GCF_056399745.1 Dyella sp. 01N36 | reverse complement strand
CAGTGCGAAGCGATGACCATGGTGTGCGCGCAAGTGTTCGGCAACGATGCGACGGTGGCCTTCGCCGGCAGCCAGGGCAATTTCCAGCTCAACGTGTACAAGCCGGTGATGGTCCACAACGTGCTGGAAAGCATCGAGCTGATCGCCGACTCCTGCCTCGCGTTCAACGATCACTGCGCGATCGGCATCGAGCCGAACCTGCCGAAGATCGCGGAGAACCTCGACAAGAACCTGATGCTGGTGACGGCGCTGAATCGCCATATCGGGTATGACAAGGCGGCGGCGATTGCCAAGAAGGCGCATAAGGAAGGGCTGACGCTCAAGGGGGCGGCGCTGGCGCTTGGTTATCTGACGGAGGAGGAATATGCGCGGTGGATTGTGCCGATTGAAATGACGCATCCGAATAAGGATTGAGGGGGAGGTGGGCTGCTGGTCGGGCGGCGGGGGGCTGAGTTTTGGCGCTTCTAGCTGCTGTCGCGGCTGTRCGGGGTTGGCCGTTTACGCACACGGAGGTGTCACTTTTCTTTACTCGCGGCGTGTGTCAAGGTAGTTGTCGCCTCAGCCGTTACGCTGCTTGCTTGTAATTCTCTGCGTTTTTCTGCGCTCGCTCCGGGTTCAGGTACACCGCATCTGGGAGTTCCCAGTTGCGGATGCCCGCGCTCCAACGCTGCGGATTCCGGGCGCGCGCGGCTTCATACAGCGCCGTTCTCTGCGCCAACAGTGCGGTAGCTTTGCCCTGATGCCGCTGGTTTGGCGTGACGTATTTCAGGCCGCTGTGTCGGTGCTCGTCGTTGTACCAGCGCACGAAGCGCAACACCCAGTCACGCGCTTGTTCCAGGCTATCGAACGGGCGCTCCGGCCACATCKGGCAGTACTTCGCCGTACGGAACAACGCTTCGGCATAGGCGTTGTCGTTGCTCACCCTAGGCCGGCTATAGGACGGCACCACGCCTAGGTCATACATCGCTGCCAGCATGGTGGCCCCTTTCATGGCCTTGCCGTTGTCCGAATGCAGTACCAGCGGACGACCTGCCGTTTGCTCCCGCAAACAGCCGTGCATCAGCAGGCGGCTGGCGTGCTCAGCCGTCTGGCTCTCATGCACCTCGTTGGCTACCAGCTTGCGGCTGTAGATGTCCTTCATCATGTACCAGTAGAAGAACTTGCCCTTGACCGTGGTCGGCAGCCAGGTGATGTCCCAACACCACACCTGGTTCGGACCCGTGGCCCGATGCGTCGTCGGCGGGCGCGTGCACGGGGCCTTGCTGCGGCCACGCCGACGGCTTTGTCCCGCTTCATGCAGCACCCGGTAGATCGTCGATACCGATCCCACGTAGATGCCCTCATCCGCCAGCTTTGGCACGATCTGGTGCGGCGTCAGGCTCGCGTAACTTGGCTGGTTCGCCGCCCTCAGCACCGCCTGCCGTTCTGCTTCGCTGAACTTGTTAGCCGGTGCCTCGCGACACGCTTCCAGCCGCCCGTCGGCGGGGGCGTGCCGCCAGCGCTGCAAGGTCCGCTCGGTCAAACCAAGCGCCTCGCAGGCCTTCTCCTGCCGGGCCCCGGCACTCACCGCTTCATCGATCAACTCTATGGCTTCCAAGCGATCCGGGGTGCTGATCAGTCTTCCTCGTCCCGTCCCCAGATCGCTGCGGCTTTTTTTTGCAAGACCAGCAGTGCCGCCGTCTCCGCAAGCGCCGCATTCTTGCGCTTGAGCTCGCGTTCCAGCTCACGCACTCGCCTGCGCGCCGCTTCGTCGTCCCGCCGCTGCGCCAGCGTTCGCTTGACGGGCGTAGCCGCATTGGCCTGCTCGCACGCCTCACGCCATTGCTGAATCTGCTCCGCCTGGATGCCCTTTGCGCGGCAGTACTCCGACAACTCCGCTTCGCTTAGCGGCGCTGTCTCCAACACAACGCGAAACTTGTCCGCGCTGGACCATTGATCACTCTGCTTTCCGTCACCCGGCACAATTCTTCCTGCTTCTCTCGCCATCCTGCGCCAAGTCCGCAAGGTCACTGTCGTGATCCCTGTGGCCTTGGCCAACTCCACTATCGACCGGTTCAGCGGCGGCATCATCTGCTCAACCACCCATTCCCGATGCTCGGTTGCATATCGTGTCATCACCTATTCGCACACCGCCCTCCATTTTGCTTCACTAAGGAAACGGAGGCGACAAGTATCCTGACATGGAGGGCAAGACAAAAAAGTAGGTCGCCGCCCCGCAGGGGTGGTGAAACTGCCTTTGACTTTGAGCCTTTGAAGTTGATTTTGACGTCATGCAGCCGAAGTCGAAGTCGAAATCGAAGCCGAACCAAAAAAACATCAAACCAGCCCCAACGCCCCGATCCCCTCAACATTAAACCTCTCCCTGACCATCACCACCACCCGCCGCGCCAGCGGCAAACTCCTGACGGCTTCCTCCTCGCTCCGCCCGGGAAAGTCCACTTCCGCGCTCCAGTTGCACCCGGTATGGTCAGGCCGGTGCAAGCACACCGCGTGCAACTGGCAACCTTGGCATCCAGGCTGCTCCCGCAGGCAGTCGTTAAGCAAGCGTTTGAGTTCGGGCAGTGGTTTGGTCTGGCGATCCATC
>NZ_JBFTRY010000311.1:0-2596 GCF_056399745.1 Dyella sp. 01N36 | reverse complement strand
GCTCGGCAACAGCTCGATCACGCTGGCGCACCGCATCGTCGACGCCAGCAACGATGCGCTCTATAGCGACGGCAAGGTCGTGCTGGTATGGATGGATCCCGCCACCGGCAAGCCGGTGCCGTTGCCACCATCGATCCGCGACGCCGCGCAAGCCGGCGCTTGAACGACCCAGCCGGCATTCGGGGTTAAGCCCACCGGCACCACGGATGCCGCAGCTTCATGCGGCATCCGTACTATCAGCGGCGACCACCCGAAAGGAGTTCGACCGTGATCCCTGTTCCGCTTCGCACCCTCGCCCTTGCCATCCTCGCCAGCACCAGCGCGGGCGCCCTTGCCGCACCGGCGGCAACCTCACTGACGCTCTATCGCAGCGACGACAACGCGCTGTACAGCGCGGGCGACAACGGCTCCGTGCCATCGGGCCATGCCGTGGCGCGCGAAACGCGCCAGCTCGAGCTCAAGGCCGGCACACAGGACATAAGCCTCGATGGACTGCCGCAATACGTCGACCCGGAAGCCATTGCACTGACCGTCGACGGCGACGCCGCCAAGGTGCTGTCGCAACGTCTGCGCCTGGGCCAGGGCCAGTACGCCGCCTTGGGCAGCCTGATCGGACAACCCGTCGACGTGTATGGGACGAATGGCGAAGTATTGGCCAGCGGCACCCTGCTGCGCGCCGACGCCAGCGGCCTGATGGTGCGCGACACGTCCAGCGCCAACGAACGCGTTGCGCTGATCCACGAATATGGCGCGGTCAAGGCGCGCGGCGTGTTCCAGGTGGGCTCCGGCCTGCAACTGCGCGTGGATGCCAGCCGCGCCGGCAAGGCCAATGCGACGCTGAGCTATTCCACCTCGGGCCTGGGTTGGCGCGCTGCCTACGTCGGCACACTGGCGCCAGGCGACGGCTGCAAGATGCAATTCGAATCGCGCGCCAGCATCGCCAACCGCAGCGGTCGCGACTGGAACAACGTGCAGCTGATGCTGGTGGCCGGCGAGCCACAACTGGCCCAATCCTCGGGACCGCGCCCGATGATGTTCAACGCGCGCGCCAAGACGGCCGATGCCGCGCTGCCCGAGCAATCCACGCTGGCCGACTACCGCACCTACAGCTTGCCCGGCACGGTCGACCTGCCCGATGGCAGCGTGAGCCAGGTACCGCTGTACGACACGCGGACCATCGCCTGCGAACGCACGTCGCTGTTTGAAACGGGAACCGCCTGGGTGCCACCGCAGCCCATGATCGGCCAGGATGTCTTCACCAACGGCGGCCCTGAAGGCATTTCCAGCACGCTGCAATTCCGCGCATTCGACARCATCCCCGCCGGCAACCTGCGCGTGCTGTCGATGGATCGCAACGGCACGCCGCAACTCATTGGCAGCGGTCGCGTCAACGACACGCCCAAGGGCAGCGACGCGCATATCACCCTGGGCATGGCGTTCGATTTGCGCGCCAGCCGCGAGCGCACCACTTTCACCGTGGACAAGAACGGCCACCGCCTGGACGAGGCCTTCCGCATCACGCTCACCAATGCCGGCGACACGCCGCGCGTGGTCACTGTGCGCGAGCATCCCCAGCGCTGGCGCCAGTGGACGCTCGCCTCCTCCAGCATCAAACCGAGTGCGCAGACCACCGACACGCTGGAGTTCAAGGTGACGGTGCCGGCCAACGGCAAGGCCACGCTCGATTACGCGGTGCGCTACCAGTGGACGGCGGACGAGCATCCGCAAGGGTGAGCTGCCAGTGAAGAGGCGCGAGTAGCAAGGGAAAGCGGCGGCCAGCCGTCTTTGCTACTCTCGTCCTCCACTCCTGCCAACTCATCCGGCCACTGCCATGCTCAATCTGATCACGCACGACGCCATCGTCGAAATCAACCTGGCACGTCCGCCGGTAAACGCACTCAATGTCGACTTGCTTCGTGCGCTGCGCGATGCGGTGGACAACGCTGTTGCCGGCGGCGCGCGCGGCATCGTGCTGTCCGGCCAGCCTGGCATGTATTCGGCTGGCGTGGATGTGCCTTCGCTGCTGGGTCGCGATCGCGACGGCGTGCGTGAATTCTGGCGCGAGTTTTTCCAGACAACGTCGACCCTGGCGATGTCGCCGATTCCCATCGTTGCGGCCATCACCGGCCACAGTCCGGCCGGCGGCGCGGTGCTGTCGCTGTTCTGCGACTACCGCGTGATGGCCGAAGGTCCGTTCAAGATCGGCCTCAACGAAGTGCAGGTAGGCCTGGTGGTGCCGGAAAGCATCCAGATGGCGCTGCGTCGCATCGTTGGACCGTATCGCGCCGAACGCCTGATGGTGGCGGGCGCCATGATCGAATCCAGCGAAGCGCTGGCGGTCGGCCTGGTGGACGAACTCACCAATGTCGAACAGGTGGTGACGCGTGCCGTGGTGTGGATGCAGGGCATGCTCGCCCTGCCCTCCAACGCCATGCTCAAGACGCGTGCGATTGCGCGTGCCGACCTGACGGCCGTCTGGGCGCGTCCGGAGCAATTGCCGATCGATGGATTCCTCGATGCGTATTTCCATCCGGAAACGCAGGCTGTGTTGGAAAAGCTGGTTGCGCGGCTGAAGAAGAAAGACTGACCTTGTAGG
>NZ_JBFTRY010000310.1:0-2636 GCF_056399745.1 Dyella sp. 01N36 | reverse complement strand
CAGTATGCCGAGGCGCATGCGCTGACTCCGCTGGTGAATCTGCAGCTGGAGTACTCGCTGATCGAGCGCCACATGGAACACGAATTCGTGCCCATGGCCGCCGAACTGGGCATGGGCATCACCGCGTGGAGTCCGCTCGGCATGGGCTTGCTGTCGGGCAAGTACAAGCCCGGTGCAGCGGGCGACGGCCGCCTGGCGAAGATCTCGGGCGCACCGGGTTTCGACCGCTTCACCGAACGCAACTGGGCGATCGTCGCCGCGCTGGAAGAGGTGGCCGCCAAGCTGGACAAGCCGATGGCGCAGGTCGCGCTCAACTGGGTGGCCACGCAGCCGGGCATCGCCTCGGTGATCGTCGGCGCCACCAAGCTGGCTCAACTGGATGACAACCTCGCTGCGCTGTCGTTCGACATCCCGGCCGACTTGCGTGCCCGCTTGAACGAAGCGAGCGCTCTGGAGCCGACGTTCCCGTACTGGTTCTTCGGCGACGTGCAGCAGTCGCGCATCCATGGCGGCGTGGCCGTGGGCAGCAAGCCGGAGAGTTATGCGCACAAGGTCTTCGTGCCGGCGGCGCAACAGGCAGGCTTCAAGGCCGATTGATCGCCGATTAGCCTGTTGTAGGAGCGCACTTGTGCGCGACAAACCTACGGAGCGGTACCCACGTGACTCCGCGGTCGCGCACAAGTGCGCTCCTACAAGGGGATTGAGGTCCCACAAAAAAACGGCGCCAGCATGCAGGCTGGCGCCGAGTTTCTTACCTGGCGCGGAGAAGGCGCCGTTACGTTGTTATGCCGTCGTCCGAACCGTTACTGGGCCGAGGACGAACCCGAGGTCGGGTGCGTGGCCTTGAACTGTTCCCACTGCTGGTGACGTGCAACCTGCTGGGCCTTGAAGGTGGCCAGCTGGGCCTGCTGGGCGGGGGTGAGGATGGCGTAGACCTGGGCGCGGATCGCGGCGCGCTGCTGCACGCGGGCCGTGGTGGCGGCGCCTTCGGCCTGGGCCAGGGCGGTAGCCGCGGACTGGTAACCGGAAGCATTCGGAGCCATCTGCTCGAACGCTTCACGCTGCTGGCGCAGCGCCTGACGCTGGGCCTTACCCTGCGAGAAGGAGCTCTGCATGATCTGCTTGATGCTGGCCTTCTGGGCGTCGCTAAGGTTCAGCTTGCTGTACGCCTCAAACGCGCCGTGGCCATGACCGTGACCACCGTGCGGGCCACCGTCCTGAGCGGAGGCGATGGCGAACGGAGCGAGAGCAACAGCCGAAGCGAGCACCAGAGCGAGAGAGATGTTCTTGCGCATGGGGATTACCTGTGTCGTGGTGGAGGGGTCTTGCGTGGTGCCTATTTGACGACAGCGCTATGTGTATGTTCTTTGCGGGAAGGTAAAGAACGGTAAAGCCGGTGGAGCAAGTTCCTTCGCACCGCTTGAATGGCCCTCCAGGCACCAGAAAAATCCCCGACATGCCCCGAATCCTCATCGTTGACGACGACCGCGCACTGGCTGAACTGCTGGCTGAATACCTGCGGCGCGAGGGCTTCGTGGTGGATGTCGCGCACGACAGCGAGGCCGGCCTTGCGCAGCTTCACAACCCGTCGACGCGCCCGGACCTGCTGATCCTCGACGTGATGATGCCGGGGCGCGACGGCCTGGACACGCTGCGCGAGCTGCGCCTCAAGCATCGCCTGCCGGTGATCATGCTGTCGGCCAAGGGCGAGCCGGTGGATCGCGTAATCGGTCTGGAACTGGGCGCGGACGATTACCTCACCAAGCCCTGCCTGCCGCGTGAATTGCTGGCGCGCGTGCGTGCCCAGCTGCGACGCAATACGCCGGCCACGGCGGGCACGCTGCAAGTGGGCGTGCTGCGACTGGAGCCGGGCGAGCGTCGCGCCTATGTGGGTGAGCAGGAGTTGTCGCTCACAGGCGCGGAATTCCAGCTGCTGCTCGCACTCGCTCAACGCACCGGCGAGCTGGTCGATAAGTCCACGCTCACGCGCATGGCGCTGGGCCGCGAGCTCGAGCGTTTCGATCGCAGCATCGACGTGCACGTAAGCCGTCTGCGCCACAAGCTGGCCGAAGCGTCGCCGCAGGCGCCACGCATCGATTCCGTGCGCGGTGCGGGCTACAGCCTCGTGGCGGGTGGCGCGTGAGTCCGTTCAAGAGCTCGCTTTACTGGCGCGTGTTGATCAGCTTCTGCGCCGCCAACCTGCTGGCGCTGGCCCTGGGTATCTTTCTCACGCAGAGCTTCATCGAATACAGCACCGCGGTGGAGATCAACTGGTCCGCCGTGGCGCAAGGCGCGGATCAGGCGTTTGAAGCGGGCGGCCCGACGGCGCTCACCGAGTGGTCGCTGCAACAGCGGCGCGAAGGCATCGAGGCGACGCTGTACGAAAACGGACAGGCGCTGTCGCCGATCCGCATGCCCCCGTCCATGCAGGAATCGCTGCCGAGCTGGCTGGAAGAAAAGCGCGACATGGTGCTGCAGCCATGGCCGAATCTTTATCTCGCCGTGCAGCAGATACGTGGCAGCGACGGCCGCGTTCGCCAACTGGTGGCGCTGAGCCGCACGCATTCGCGCCTGCGCCAGCAGACGCGGCAGACGATTTTCCTGGCGTTCCAGGGCGGGCTCTCGCTGCTCTTCAT
>NZ_JBFTRY010000309.1:0-2651 GCF_056399745.1 Dyella sp. 01N36 | reverse complement strand
GCCTATGGCACCGTGGTGGTGTTCCAGGATCTGTATGGCAACAAGTGGGATTTGTTGCAGCTCAAATAGCCAAGCCATTGTAGGAGCGCACTTGTGCGCGACAGCCTCACGGAGCGAAGGCCCTGGAGGTGGCGGTCGCGCACAAGTGCGCTCCTACAAGGTATGCCGCATTCAATCGGCGACGTCGGGCTCGAAGAAGCTCCAGCGGATATCAGGGAACTGCTCTTTCATCGCACGCTCGACGTTGTTGATCGCTTCGATCAACGTCGACTGATCCGGCGCCGGCGACATGCGCGCCTTCACGGCGACCATCACGTCCGGGCCCATCTGCAGGGTGAGCAGGTTGAGCACGACGTCCACTTCAGGGCGCGCATTGATGAAGGCCACCAGCTCCTCGCGTCGCCTGGGCTCCACGCCCTGGCCGATCAGCAGATCCTTCACTTTGTTGGCGATCACCACGGCCACCAGCATCAGTAGCGCGCCAATGGCGACGGTGCCGGCGGCGTCGTAGAGCAGGTTGCCGGTGATCATGGTGGCCAGCACGGCGACCAGCGCGATGGTCAGGCCGAGCAAGGCGGCGAGATCCTCGCCGAAGATCACCAGCAGCTCGCTCGAGCGGGTTTCACGGAACCAGCGCCACAGGCTGCGGCCTTCGCGTGCCTTGTTCACTTCCACGAGGCARCCGTGCATCGAAATGGATTCGGCGACCACGCCGAACGTCAGCACGCCGATCGCCAGCCACGCCCATTTCAGCGGCTCCGGATGGTTGAGCTTGTGGATGCCTTCGTAGATGGAAAACATGCCGCCCACGCTGAATAGCAGGATGGCGACCAGGAACGACCAGAAATACAGGGCGCGGCCCCAGCCCAGCGGGTATTCATCCGAAGGCGGTCGGTCGGCCTGGCGCATGCCCAGCAGCAACAGGCCCTGGTTGCCGCAGTCGGCCAGCGAATGCACCGCTTCGGCCAGCATGGCGCCCGAGCCGGTGATGAACGCGGCCACGAGCTTGCTGATGAAGATGGCGAAATTGGCGCCGAGGGCGAGCAGGATCGCCCTGAGTGAGTTTGCCTGACCGGACATCGTGCCTTCCTTTGGACGAAGGCGCTGAGTTTAGCCGGCTATGCGTCGCGTCAGTGTATGACGCCGCCCACACCGATGCCGAAGCTCACGTTCGACTTGCCGGCTTCCATTTCGGAGGCGGTCCAGACGTGCGACTGCGCCACGCTGACCGTCGGGAACACGTAGCTGGCCTGGCCCACATTGCCTGGGCGCGTGCCGGTGATACGGCCGGCCAGTGTGATCAGCGAGCCGGTCGGATAGTTGAATGGCTCCACGAAGCCCGGCATCACCGCGACGAAACGACCCCAGCCGCCGTTGTTGTCCAGCTTGGGACGCTGCGAGCTGTCCAGCGGATAACCCACCACTTCCACTTCGCTGCGGTCGGGGAAGTTGCGCACTTCGACCACGGTGCCGCCCCAGATCACGTCGGCATTGGCATAGCGGTCCGGTGACTGCGCCACGTTGTTCGGCGTCGTGACCACGGTGTTGGCCGACGGCTTGTAGATGGGCGCCGGCGCGCAAGCCGCGAGCGTCAGCATGGCGAGGGCGGCGGCACTGCGCAGGAGGGTGCTGGAGGCGTGGGTCATGGCCGTATTCCGCGTGAGTTGGTTTGAGCTTAACGGGCTCGTCGCGCGGAAGGTATACGGCAAGTGGAAACCGGATCAGGCATTCAGCTGGCGCTGTCCTGCGCCAGCCAGTCGAGCCGCCATTGGGCAGGCCGTTCCTGCGACAACATGGGCGCCATGGCGCGCAGCGAATCGCGCAGGGCGTCGTCCAGCTTCCACGGGGCGTTGAGGATCACCATGCCCGAGCCGTTGAGTCGCAGCGGCGAATCGTCCGGATGCACCATCAGCTCCGCGCGCAGCACGCGCCGCGCGCCGCAGTGCTGCAACCAGCGATGGAAGGGCTGCACCTGGCTGCGCAGCTTGATCGGATACCACACCGCATACACGCCGGTGGGCCAGCGTTCCAGCGCTGCCTTGAGCGCCTTCTCGATCACGCGATACTCGCTGTCCTGCGCTTCATAAGGCGGGTCGATCAGCACCAGGCCGCGTTTTTCCTTGGGCGGCAGCAGGGCCTTGAGTGCTTCATAGCCGTTGCGCTGATGCACGTGCACGCGGTGGTCGCGATGGAAAAGGTCGCGCAGGCGCGTGGCTTCCTCCGGATGCAGTTCGCATAGCTGGGCGCTGTCGATGTCGCGCATCGCGTTGGCGACTTGCAGCGGCGAGCCTGGGTAGAGCTTCAGGCCGTGATCGTTGCCCGGCAGGCGCAGGATGGCATCGAGCCAGCGGCGCAGCAGCGGCGGCAGCGCCTGGGCCTTGCCGTTGTTTGGAGACAGGTCCGGAAACAGCAGGCGCGAGATGCCGTCTTTGTATTCGCCCGTTTTGCCCGCCTCGGTGCTGTCCAGCGCATAGCAGCCGCTGCCGGCGTGCGTATCGATGAAGGCGAACGGGGTCGGCTTCGCCTGCATGGCTTCGATCAGCGCGAAAAGGACGCTGTGTTTGAGGACATCGGCGAAGTTGCCGGCGTGGTAGGCGTGGCGGTAGTTCATGGGGAGGAGGGGGCGCCGGGCGGAGGGACAGTATAGGGGG
>NZ_JBFTRY010000308.1:0-2654 GCF_056399745.1 Dyella sp. 01N36 | reverse complement strand
GTCGCGCACAGGGTGCGCTCCCACAGTGGGTGGGGCGCTACCCGACGTAAGACACAAAAAAAGCCGGCGGCCCAAGGCCACCGGCTTTTTCCATTCCGAGGTCGCAAAGCGACCGGCTTAACTCTTCGCAGGTCGCAAAGCGACCGGCAATCCCCTTCTCGAATCAATGATGCCCCGAGAACGGCACCGCCTTGCGCAGCAGCGACGGCGCGTGCGGCCACTTCGGATCCTTCAGGTACGGGTGATCCGGGTAGTTCAGGGCCAGCACCTGGCGGGTCTGGTCGGCGAGGTTCTTCTGTTCCATGCCCAGGTAGCTGCGGGTGAGGATGGCCAGCGCGTCGCCCGTCTGCGGGGCCTGCTGGTAATGCTCGATCACATACTGGGCGCGGTCGGCGGAGGCCACGTAGGCCTTGTTGCGCAGGTAGTACTCGGCCACGTTGATCTCGAACTGCGCCAGCACGTCGCGCAGGTAGATCATGCGCTGGCGCGCGTCGGCGGTGTAGGCGCTGTCCGGGAAGCGGCGAGACAGCTCCGAGAAGTCGTCGAACGACTTCAGGTTGAAGCCCTGGTCGCGACGCGTCTGCGCCTCGTTCTTCTGCAGCAGGCGCTCCATGGCGCCGCCGGTGCGATCAAAATTGATCAGACCGCGCAAGTAATAGGCATAATCTACGTGCTTGTGGGTCGGATACGTCTTGATGAAGCGGTTGATCGTGGAGTAAGCGTCGTCCGGCTGGTTGTCTTTGTACTGCGCATAGGCCAGGTCGAGCTGAGCCTGCTCGTTGTAATTACCGGACGGGAAGCGCGCGATCAGGCGCTGGTAGGCTTTGCTGGCGGCCGAATAATCGGCGTGTTCCAGTGAGTCGTGAGCTTTGTCGTAAAGCTTGTCTACCGGCAGCGTATCGTTGGTGTCCCTCTTGTGATGGAACATCGAGCATGCGCTCATCGACAAAACGATGGCGAGCACGACAAAAATTTTGAAAGCCGGCAGCTTGGTTACGCGCATGAGAAGGGTTCAGATGTTTGAGCGAAAAGGGATGATAGCCGAAACGGCCGGGCGGCCGGGCGGCCGACCATGACGATGATTCGTCATGACGCCACGGTACCCCTGTCGGCCGCGGGTCGGAGGTTCGACCAGACAGTGGCCGAGATGTTCCCGGACTACTCGCGGTCGCGTCTCACGGCGTGGATCAAGGCCGGTGCCGTGACCCTGGACGGCGCCGTCGCGCCGCCTCGCCAATTGCTGCGTGGCGGGGAAAAAGTCCAGGTAGAAGCGGAACTTGAGACCGAAGTGGAGCTCGAGCCGGAGGCCATCGCCCTGGACATCGTCCACGAGGACGACTACCTGCTGGTGCTGAACAAACCGGCCGGCCTGGTGGTGCATCCGGGCGCAGGAAATAGTGCCGGCACGGTGCTGAACGCCTTGCTGCACCACGATCCGAAGCTGGCCGAGCTGCCCCGCGGGGGCATCGTCCATCGCCTGGACAAGGACACCTCGGGCCTGATGGTGGTCGCCAAGACCCTGGCGGCCCATACGGGCCTGGTGGACATGCTGTCGCGCCACGATGTGGAACGGCAGTACGAGGCCGTGGTGCTGGGCACCTTGGTGGCCGGCGGCACGGTGGATGCGCCGATTGGCCGGCATATGGGCGACCGCCTGCGCCAGGCCGTGCGCGACGAGGAGGACGGCAAGCACGCCGTCACCCACTATCGCCTGCGCGAGCGCTTCCGCGGGCACAGCCTGATCCAGTGCAGCCTGGAAACCGGCCGCACCCATCAGATTCGCGTGCACCTGGCGCATATCAACCATCCCCTGGTCGGCGATCCGCTGTACGGCGGCGGCCTGCGCCTGCCCAAGGGCGCCACGCCCGAGCTGGTGGCGGCCTTGCGCGGCTTCCGCCGACAGGCGCTGCACGCCGAGCGGCTGGCCTTCGAACACCCGGTGACGCATGAACCGATGTCGTTCAGCGCCGATCGCCCGGCCGACCAGCAGGCGCTGATCGACGCCTTGCGCGCCGATACCGCCCAGGCCGATCCGAGCGACTGGCGGTGACCCTGGATAGCGCCTGGCTCGTGCCGGACTGGCCGGCGCCCGCCCGTGTGCGGGCGGCGGTCAGCACGCGGCAGGGGCCGGGCGTCTCGCAGGGCGCCTGGGGGCGCTTCAATCTTGGCGCCCGTTGCGGCGATACGCCCGAGGCAGTGGCGGCCAATCGAGCCGCCGTGCGTACCGCCCTGAGTCTTGAGCGCGATCCGCATTGGCTGCAGCAAGTGCATGGCGTGGATGTCGCCGATGTCGACCGCTCAGACGATGGGCAGGAGCCGCGCGCTGACGCCTCCGTCACCCAGCGTGCGGGCGAGCCGCTGGTCATCCTCACTGCCGACTGCCTGCCGGTGCTGTTCTGCACCGCCGACGGCCGCGCCGTGGCCGCTGCCCACGCGGGCTGGCGCGGTTTGCAGGCCGGCGTGCTGGAAGCTGCATTGAATTCCCTGCAGGCGCCGCCTGCCCAGGTGATGGCCTGGTTGGGGCCGTGCATCGGCAAGGCCAGCTATGAAGTGGGGGTTGAAGTGCGCGATGCCTTCGTGGCGCTCGATGGCGGTGCGGCTGAGGGTTTCGAGCCGACGCGTCCTGGGCACTGGTTGTGCGATCTGGCTGGGCT
>NZ_JBFTRY010000307.1:0-2682 GCF_056399745.1 Dyella sp. 01N36 | reverse complement strand
GACGCTGCTCGGCGCCCCCATGCACGCCATGCACGAGCATCTGGAGTCGGCGTACAACGATGGGCAGCGCTACGTGCTGCACTACGTCACCTCGCGCGAGATGTACAACATCATCAAGGCCGCCGAGGCAGGCATGCAAGGCAACCCGGCGCGCTACCGCGATTTTGAACTACCCCCGCCACCGGGCGTCACCCGGTGGACATCCCCGGCGTCATCGCCCGATCAGCGCGCCACCGCAGCGATGGTCGACGTTCCCGGCATGGAGTAACCACGATGCATTGGCGAGCCAAAGGCGTGCTGCAGAAAGTGCTGGGACATGTGCCTGGCGGCGAGCGCGCGCATTACGAGCTGCAGCGCCGGTTCGGCGGCCTGCGCGGCTTCACCCGCGAATTCGACATCAAGATGGATGATTGGCGCCTGATGGCCGGCCACCTGCGCGAAGCCGGTGTTCCCATTGCCGGCGCGCGGCTGTTCGAAATCGGCAGCGGCTGGTATCCCACCTTCCCGTTTGCCTGCTATCTCGGCGGGGCAAGACAAGTGATCACGGTCGACCTGAACCGGCATATCAAGCTGGATCTGGTCAGGGAATGCGCCAGCCATCTGGCCCGCCACACCGCCTTGATCGCCGAAGCCTGCGATGTGCCCGAGCACGTTGTTCAACAGCGTCAGCAGATTCTGGTGGCGCGCCTGGAGCTGAGCGATGACGTGACTGCAGCCACCAACGGCGTAGTGGTCTACGAGGCGCCGGCGGATGCCTCGCGTACGAGCCTCGGCTCACAGCAGCTCGACTGCGTCTTCTCCAACAGCGTGCTGGAGCACGTCGCTCCCGAGGCAGTGGATGGCATCTTCCGCGAAGCCCTGCGCATCCTGGCGCCCGGCGGCATCATGTTCCATTCGGTGAACTGCGGCGATCACTATGCTTATGTCGACCGCAAGATCAACCAGCTCAACTATCTGAAGTATTCCGATAGCCAATGGCGCCGCTGGGACAACGCCTTCCTCTACCAGAACCGCATGCGCGCGCACGAGTTCGTCGACCGGGCCAAGGCGGTGGGTTTCGACATCGTGCTCAACACCGAGTGCGCGCGTGAAACGCGCCTCGCCCAGTTGGCGGCCATGCAGGTCCACGCCCAGTTCGCGCACATTCCACCGGAGCGTCTTTGCGTGACCTCGATTGACTTCATTGGCCGCAAGCACGCGGCAGAAGCACGTCCATGAGCAGCACCCTGGTCAGCGTGGTGATGCCCGCTTACAACGCGCAGAACTATATACGCGGCGCGGTTGCCTCGGTGCTGTCGCAGACCTATGCCTCATGGGAGCTGGTCGTCGTGGACGACTGCTCCACCGACGAGACGCCCGCGCTGCTCGACTCGCTCGCCGAAGTAGACGATCGCGTTCGCGTGATCCACGCCAGGGAAAACGCAGGCGTGGCAGCGGCACGCAACGTCGCCATTGCAGCGGCGCGCGGCAGCCATATCGCATTTCTTGACAGCGACGACGGCTGGCATCCGCGCAAGCTGGAGTGGCAGATGGAGCATATGGAGGAGACGCGTGCACGCGTGTCATTCACGGCTTATGACCGCGTCACCGAACAAGGCCACCTGCTCTCCTGCGTCAGGCCACCCGCCACCGTCAGCTACGAGCAGATGCTGCGCAGCAACCATATCGGCAACCTTACCGGCCTCTACGACCGCAGCCTGGGCGACGCGGCATTTCGCAAGGTAGGTCACGAGGACTACGTGTTCTGGCTGGAGATGGTGCGCCGCGCCGGCTCCGCTTCATGCGTCCCCGGCGACCAGCCCCTCGCCTATTACTGCGTGCGCGACGGCTCMGTCTCCGCCGACAAATGGCGCGCCGCCTGCTGGCAGTGGCGCATCTACCGTGACATCGCCCACCTCAGCTGGCTCTCCTCATCCCAATATATGTGCCACTACGCGTGGCAGGCGATGAGGAAAAGGATGGCGTGACGGCCGCCGATGCACGACATCGGAAACGCCGCCGCGCCCTCACCCCATGGCCAAAATCCCCTTGTAGGAGCGCACTCGTGCGCGACCACCTGACGGAGCGGTACACCCCAGCGCCGCGGTCGCGCACAAGTGCGCTCCTACAATGGGGACGCAGGTCTGTGGATGGCGGATCAATCKTGCCGGTCGGCTTTTTGTGGGAGCGCACCCTGTGCGCGACMAWCCTACGGAGCGGYACACCCCWGCGCCRCGGTCGCGCACAAGTGCGCTCCTACAAGGGAGGACGCAGGTCTGTGGATGGYGGATCAATCTTGCCGGTCGGCTCTTCTGTGGGAGCGCACCCTGTGCGCGACAAWCCTACRGAGCGGTACACCCCAGCGTGGCTGTCGCCCACAGGGTGCGCTCCCACAGACAAGCGCCAGGCGCGGCACCAACTGCCATGCGCGGCTAAGGCCGAAGCGCAGCGAGGCCCGGCTTTAAGTCCTCAGCGATTCGGGCGCGTTGCGCAGCGCTTGGAAGTATCCCTGTGTACCCTCGGAGGTTGTCCCACAACAGCGCACCTCAAGCGTTCGGGCTTATCCCAACACGATGCTGCGGGCGTTATCAGGCCATTCTCTTTGGGTTACTTTCGACGCGAAGCTAGTCCCGTGGGATCTTTTGGGCCAGCAAGAGAAAAGTGACTCGAGCGGCGGCAGCCGTTCGAAACGCCCGCCGCGCA